>JAFGTN010000722.1 GCA_016934075.1 Pirellulales bacterium | reverse complement strand
TTTCGTTGATAGTTGATCTTGTGATCTTATCGTTTATGGAGTTTTACACATGTGCCCCACTTCATCGCAGAGGCAGTCCGACACGGCCAAGCGAAGAACCGATAGCATCCGGCCGAACGAGCCAAGTCAAGCAAAAAACAACAGCTCCACGCAATCTGCCAAACAAAAACCTTTTATGCAAATATCCATTATTATTGTCATCGTAGTGGCGGTAGCCGGGCTTCTTTCCCTAGGCTGGTGGATGTCACAGGGCGGTCTATTCTTAGCTTCCTCGCAAGGTAGTTTGCACGATGGTCAAGACAGCCACTCCGCGGGCAACCATGCAGATGCCGCCGATGCCCATGCGGGTCAAAACCACACAAGCGACAACGCAAACTCACTTGAATTAAGCGAGCAAGCCCAAAAGAACATCGGCCTCGAGCTAGTAACGATCAAACTGCGCGATTTCGACCGCACCATCAACATGCCGGCCATGGTGACGCAACGACCGGGCCAAACAGAGATCAAGGTCTCGGCCCCCATGACCGGTATTGTCGAGCGGATCTATCCTATTCGCGGCGAGGCCGTCACGCCCGGCCAGCCGCTGTTCGATTTGCGCCTGACGCACAAGGATCTTGTCGACACACAAATCGCTTTTTTGAAGGTCATCGAGCAACTCGATGTGATAAACCGAGAAGTTGAAAGACTCGAGAAGGTAACCTCCAGCGGCGCCATCGCCGGGAAACGTCTGCTCGAACGACAATATGAACAGCATCAGATCGAAGCCAACCTGCGGGCACAGCAGCAAGCACTGCTCTTGCATGGACTCAGCCAAAAGCAGATCGAGGACATCCGAAAAACCCGCAAGCTCCTGCAGCGTCTTACGATCCGCTCTCCCCAACCGCTGGACGCCTTGGAGGGCCTCGAAAACACATCCACCGAAGGCAAGAAAGAATCCCTCTTGCAGATTTCGAAAATCGAGGTTGGCCGCGGTGAACATGTCGAAACGGGAGATCTGCTCTGCATACTCAGCGACCACGAGACACTGTACATCGAGGGCAACGCGTTCGAAGAAGACGCGGCAAAGTTGAACGAGGTCGCTAATACGGGCGCGCCGGTATCGGCCGTGATTGAAACCAGCGGCAGCCGGCCGCAGACCGTTTCGGATTTAAAAATCCTTTACCTGGAAAACGAAGTCGAGCAGGATTCACGTGCTTTGCGGTTCTACATCCTTTTGCCGAACGAACTTGTGCGGAACGAGAAAACAAAGGACGGACACCGCTTCATCGGTTGGCGATTCAAACCAGGGCAACGCGTGCAGTTGCTGGTTCCCGTCGAGCGTTGGAAAGATTGCATCGTACTTCCGGCCGATGCCGTGGTCAAGGAAGGGGCCGATTATTATATTTTCCAAAAAAACGGCGACAGCTTCCAACGCAAGCCGGTACACGTCGAACATCATGATCAGCGTTGGGCCGTTATCGCCAACGACGGCAGCCTCTTCCCCGGCGATATAGTGGTTGCCTCGGGTGCTTATCAGATGCATTTGACGCTCAAGAACAAGGCGGGAGGGGGAGTTGATCCGCATGCAGGGCACCATCATTAGGGAAATGATGAATTAGGAAGTTCGAATGCAGAAAGAATTAGGAATGCCTTAATGTCGAAGTGTATGTCCAATGATCAATGGATAGAAACGATGTAGGGTGTGTCCGTGACGCACCATTGAACCGCCGGTGCGTCGCGGACGCACCCTACTAGGTTTATTAATATGTTAAATGAAATAATTCGCTTCTCGTTGCGTAATCGCGTTTTGGTGATTGCTACGGCTGTCTTCCTTGTGATTTATGGAAGCTGGCAGATTGTGCGTTTACCGATCGACGTATTTCCGAACCTCAACCGTCCGCGAGTAACCGTGATGACGGAGGCTCATGGCATGGCGCCCGAGGAAGTCGAGACGCTGATTACCTTCCCATTGGAGACCGCGCTGAATGGAGCCACCGGGGTTCAAGACGTGCGGACGGCCTCGGGCGTGGGGCTTTCGGTGGTCTGGGTTGAATTCGAATGGGGCACCGATATTTACAACGATCGCCAGGTGGTTGCCGAGCGCATCGCTTTGGTCGCCGACCGGCTACCGGCCGGCGTGACACCGCAGTTGGCGCCTATCTCCTCGGTTATGGGGCAAATCATAATCGTGGGCATGTGGAGCGAGAATGGAAAAACATCACCCATGCAACTTCGTACGCTGGCCGACTGGGTCGTGCGGCAACGATTGTTGACCATTCCCGGTGTGTCACAGGTGTTCGTGATGGGCGGCGAGCGTAAGCAGTTCCAGGTGTTGATCGATCCCGGCAAACTGCTCAAGTACGGTGTGACTCTGCACGAAGTCAAGCAGGCCGTCGAGAAGAGCAATCGTAATGCGACGGGTGGTTACCTGGATGAGCAAGGTCCCAACGAGTTGCTGGTGCGCAGCCTGGGCCGCATTCAATCGGTCAAGGACCTTCAAGACGTAGTGGTTAAAATTCGCGACGACCGCTCGGTACTCTTGGGGCAGGTGGCACGCGTAATCGAAGGCCCGCAAGTCAAACGCGGAGACTGTTCGGCGTTTGCCCGTCGCGAAGAGCAACAGAGCGCGGACTCTGCAAACAGCTTTGCCGGAGGACCGGCCGTTCTGCTGACGATTAATAAACAGCCCGATGCCGATACCCGTCTAGTGACCGAGCAGATTACCGCGGCGCTGGCCGAATTGAAGGAATCTCTGCCGAGCGACGTGCGGATCCAACCCAACCTGTATCAGCAAAAAACATTCATCGATCTGGCCATCGAGAACGTGCTGGAAGCTTTGCGAGATGGCGGTGTGCTGGTAGTTCTCGTGTTGTTCTTGTTCCTTTTGAACTTCCGCACAACCTTCATCACGCTAACGGCCATTCCGCTTTCGATCGTAATAACCGGATTGGTCTTCCATTGGTTCGGACTTTCGATCAACACCATGACGCTGGGTGGGCTGGCAGTGGCGATCGGTGAGCTTGTCGACGACGCTATTGTCGACGTGGAGAACATCTATCGCCGCCTGCGCGAGAATCGCCTGGCCGCTGTACCTAAACATCCATTGCTAGTTGTATTCCAGGCCAGCGTCGAAGTTCGTAATTCGATTGTCTTTGGCACGATGATCGTTGTACTGGTGTTCCTGCCGGTTTTCGCTTTAAGCGGCATGGAAGGGCGACTTTTTACGCCCGTGGGCGCCGCCTACATCGTCTCTATTCTATCCTCTTTGCTGGTTTCGCTGACTGTCACGCCCGTTTTATCTTATTGGCTTTTACCCAACGCCCCCTTTATGGCACGTGAAAAAGAGAGCTTTGTTCTTCGCGGCTTGAAGAGCGTGGCCGGTTGGATGATTACCGGAAGTCTGCGCGTACCCGGCATTATGCTGATTATCGCAACATTAGTGGTGGCCGTTGCCGGATACTCACTTCTGCACAAGGAAAACGACTTCCTGCCACCGTTCAACGAGGGTGCGGTGCAAATCAACGTACTCTTGCCGCCGGGCACTTCGCTGGAAACCTCGCAGAACATTGCCCGAAAGGTCGAGAACCGGCTAAAGCAAATCGAGGATCTGCAGACCTTTATCCGCAAAACGGGCCGCGCCGAACTCGACGAGCACGCGATTTCCGTAAATGCTTCGGAAATCATAGCCAGCTACGATCCGCACACACACAGAAGCCGCGCGGAAATTCTCGCGGAGCTGCGCGAGGCTCTGGCCGACATTCCCGGTATTGTAACCAGCGTGGAACAGCCGCTCTCGCACTTGATTTCACACATGCTCTCCGGCGTAAAGGCCCAGGTGGGCATCAAACTCTACGGCGACGATCTCGATCTCCTCAATGCCAAGGCGAATGAAATCAAACAGGCGATTTCTTCGATACCGGGCGTGACCGACTTGCAGGTAGAGCCACAAGTCAGAATCCCGCAGCTTCGCATCCAAATCGACGGCGAGAAGCTGAAAACCTTCGGACTCACGCGCGAGGACATCAACGAGTTCGTGGAAACGGCCATGAACGGCGAAGTCGTCTCCGAGGTACTTTTAGGCCAACGCACGTTCGATTTGCTGGTACGATTGGATGAGCCTTTCCGCGAGGACCTCGATGCCGTCAAGCGTCTTTCCATCGATCTGCCCGGTGGCGGCGCGACGATGCTCGGTTCGGTCGCCAAGATATACGTGGATACGGGGCCGAACACCATCAACCGCGAGAACGTGCGGCGCCGGATCGTGATACAGTGCAACACCGTCGGACGCGGCATGGTCGACGTCGTACGGGATATTCAGGATCGCATCAGGCCCATAGAAAGCTCGCTGCCGACCGGCTACTTCGTCTCATACGAGGGCCAGTTCGAGAGTCAGCAGTCGGCCTCGCGAGTGATATTTGTGCTGTTTGCTCTGTCGCTGGTGAGCGTGTTCCTGGTGCTCTATACGATGTTCGGTTCGGCCAATCTGTCGTTGCAAGTCATGATAGCTCTGCCCATGGCCTTCATAGGCTCGGTGGCGGCGTTGTATGTCACCAACCAGACGCTTACCGTGGCCGCCATGGTGGGCTTCATTTCGCTCTGCGGCATCGCCTCGCGGAACGGTATCCTTCTGCTGAACCATTATCTGCATCTGGTCGAACACGAAGGTGAAAGATGGTCGAGGAAGATGATAGTCCGCGCCGGAAAAGAAAGACTGGCCCCGGTTCTGATGACGGCCCTAACATCCGGCATCGGCCTGGTTCCGCTGGCAATGGCCGCCGGCGAGCCCGGCAAGGAAATACTCTATCCGGTGGCTACCGTAATCATCGGCGGTCTGATGAGCAGCACGCTCTTGGAGTTCCTAGTCCGCCCGGCCCTGTTCTGGAAGTTCGGCATGAAGGCGGCTCGCAAGGTGGTCGAGGAAAGCAAGCAGGATATTTTATTGGTGGAGGAGGGAGAGTAGATGATAGAGGGCAGATGGCAGAGGGCAGAGGACAGAATGTTTTGTAATGTAGGTCGGGTTGCGACCCGGCGAATACGATATTTTTCGAAGGAGAATTTATCATGCGTATGATTTTCGTTTCATTGTGCTTGCCGGCTCTGTTACTCGTGGGAGTGTCGTTGGTCGGCTGCGACGACAAGGACAACGGGTGTACGGGCTGTTCCCTTAACGTAGACGCTTGTAGCAATGTTTGTTGCGAGCAAGATCACGCGGACCAAGACGGCCATCAGCACGCCGTCAAAGGTCCGCACGGCGGGCAACTGATCGTGCTGGGCGAGAAGGCCTATCAGGCGGAACTCGTAAGGGACGAAAACATCAACACCATCATAGTCTATCTACTCGATGCGACCGGCAAGAAAGATGTATCCATCGAAGAGAAGGAAATCACCCTGCAAGTATTGCGCGACGGCAAGTTCGACAAGTACACGCTCAAGGCGAGCGGGCGAAAAGACACGGTTTCGAAATTCAGAATCGTCGACGAGAAGCTCACGAAAGCACTTGCCCACGGAGAAGAATCCCAAGGCCGATTACAAGTTACAATCGACGGCAAACCATATTCCGGCACGATCGAACCTTGTATTGGCGAGCACTGCGATCATGACCATGAACACGAGGGCGAGTACAAGCACTAGGCTTTGTAGAAAAAGGGAGGGCGAAGCTTCCGCTGAGCCGCGAATTACCACGAAACATCGGCTCAGCAGGAGCTTCGCCCTCACGAGCAGATGCAAAATCGATGGTTTTTCGACAAAACCTAGCCTTTTCTGCCCAGCCGTTGCATGGATACCTGGATTTCGGCCTGGATCTCCTCGAGTGAATTGAGATGTTCACAAGGATTTTCGATGGGTGTAATCTCACCCGAGACCGGGTCGAAATCCACCGCGCCGTAACGGCCCGGCCTGCCCGTTTCGCGTAGGCATTGTTCGTATGCATCGCCACCGGAGTAGTGCCAAAATTCGTAGGGATAGGCCACGAATCCGCCTTCGCTCATGATGTCCGTGATCGCCCGGCGGTTTCCGGCGGCCTGTGGGCTTACGAAATGCGAATCCATGGGCGTGAGTTCCGAGAGTTCCAAGTACGGCCCGCCGCGGTCGACGTCCTCGCGGCTGTCGCGATCAACGACCGATATGTCGATAGCACTGCCTGACATGTGCGTGCCGATTTTGGGCATCTGTGCAACGAGGGTCAGCAGTCGCTTGAAGAGGAAGTCCGGCTGGGGCGCGCGGCCATCCAGTTCCCACACAACCTTGGACAGAACCGCGTCGAAAACGGCCGGGACCATGCCCAGGCTCTTCTGCACCATACGGTTGCGATAGCCGTCTTCTACTCGCATGGCCCAGCCACGATCGTTGAGCCGACCAGCCGCATGGATAAACCCGTCGATTTGTCCCTTGCGCAAGACAAACACACGCGGCGAGCCGTTGGCGTGCGGCCGCGCCGAGAAAAAAACCTCGACGCCGGCGGCGTCGGCGGCGTCGGGGAGCGAAACCAGCCGCTCGCCGCAATCCTCAACCGGGTATTCCATGATCTTCATCATGAAATCATGAGCATCGTCCAGTTGAGCGGCCCAGTAAGCCCGACGCTGCGATTCGTCGTTATCCATTCCGGCGGTTCCTGGCGGTTATTTTACTTCTTCCATATTGACCGCACAACGCTCTTCGGCCGATATAATGGCGGCTTCTAGTACGCGTTGCGTCTGGTAGGCGTCTTCGAAGTCGGGAAGTGGCACTATCGGCTCCTGGCCGGCCAGGATACGCAGCATGTCGTAAACCTGGTTGGTGAAGCCGTGTTCGTAGCCGATCAAGTGCGCGTCGGGCCACCAATTGGCCACGTAGGGGTGATCGGCACCGTGGGTACACATAATCGTGGTCCAGCCCTGCACGACGCGCTGTGCGGTAGCGTCGTAGAACTCCAGTTCGTTCATGCGTTCGAAGTTGAACTTCAAAGATCCTTTGGTACCGTTGATCTCGAAGGAGTTGTGGTTTTGGTTACCGGTTGCCTGGCGGGCAGCCTCGAAACTGGCCACGGCTCCGCCCGAGAAACGGGCCAGGAAGAGCACCGTGTCGTCGACGGTGACGTCGCCTTCTTCGTCGGAGCTTTTCAAGCCGGCCGTAATTTGTCCGGCCACAGTCCCGGCCAGCAGCTTGCGTCGTTTGATGAACGTTTCGGAGATGGCGCCGGCCACCTCGGTGATCTCCTCGCCGGTAACGAAGCGTGTCATGTCGATAATATGCGCGTTGAGGTCGCCGTGTGCGCCCGATCCACAAAGCTCTTTTTTGAAGCGCCACATCAGCGGCGTTTCTTCACCGGCCCAATCTTGCAGGTAGGTCGCACGCAC
>JAFGTN010000721.1 GCA_016934075.1 Pirellulales bacterium | reverse complement strand
CAAGGCCATCATGCCCGTTCACATGATGGGACAGCCTTGTAACATGGACCGCATTATGAAGATCGCCAAGAAGCACAAGCTTAAAGTGATCGAAGACGCCTGCCAGGCGCACCTGGCCGTCTATCGCGGTAAAACGTTGGGCACCATCGGCGACTTGGGATGTTTCAGCTTCCAAACCAGCAAGACCATCTCTTGCGGCGAAGGTGGCGCCATCCTCGGCGACGACGAGGAACTTATGGACAAATGTTACACGGTACAAAACCATGGTACTTCGCGGCGTGGACGCACCGAAGTGGCCGGTCCCAAATATCGCATGAACGAATTTGAAGCCGCCGTCCTGCTGGGACAATTACCTACCGCCAAAAAACGCTTCGATTTGCGAAACAAAAACGCCCGCCATCTCTCCGCCAAATTGAAGGGTTTCAAGGGACTCGTGCCCCAAAAACTCTACGATGGGACCGAAAGCGGTTCGTGGTATCTTTACCCCATGTCGTACCACAAGGAACACTTTGGCGGTGCCAGTCGCGACAAATTCCTCAAAGCCGTTGCCGCCGAAGGTGTGAATTTTAGTCCATATATTTCCAATGGCTTGCATAAGGAACCGTGGATTGACCACATCCTTAAGCAGCGGGTTTACAAAGAAATGTTTCCCAAAGATCACCTGGAAAAATACCGCGCCCAAGTAGGATGTCCCAACTGCGACAGGGTATGTGAAGAAATGGTCATGCTTTGGGCATCAGGCCCCCTGTTGGGAACTACACAAGATATGGATGACGTAGTCAACGCGATATTCAAGGTCCATGAAAACCGGGATAAGTTCAGTTCAATATAGGCTATCTTCGAAAACTAAGAACCAAATATGACATTCGACTCGCTCGCAAGCGAGCCTACAGTTATGACATAAGAATGCGGATTTAGTCAACCATACACAACAAATCCGGCTGCGGGAACGGTTAATGGAACTGCCTTGCCGTTTTTCGGTTCTACCGGCGGAGCCGTGACGACGACAAACAGTTTGCCCGGCTGTGTAGCAAAGTATTTGAGTAATTCGTTGTAGATCGCTTTGGCGTTGGCGACTGTCGGCCCTTCTCCTCGTGTCGGCTTATCCGTTGGTTTACCTTGCAGATTCGAGTTGGGAAAACAGGACTTGAACATAATAATTTGGTTTTCGCCGCCCGGATCGGACAAGGTTCGCGTATACTCGCAGTGTTGACCGCTTTCGTGGTAGAGCGCATGTATGTACTCGCGGCTGCGAGGGCCAGTAAACCACTCCGGCCAGTTCGTGATATCCGTGCGATCCCCGATGCCATCCGGGCCCCAACCATAGTTCGTATCGCTGACGAAGCAGTTGTTCTTAGCCAATGCTGCGCCCAGGCCGCCATGGGAGTCGGCCAACCAGTTTTCGCCGCACGAGTGATGGACGAATATGAGTTTTACGATTTGTTTGGGGGACGATTGAGTTTCCGACTCCACCGGCGAGCACCCCGTGATCGTAAATATTATTGCAAGCACTCCGGCAACGGCACGCGAGTGAGATTCACGCACAATTGCTGCCTTCTCGAACATCTTCTTCAGAATTGACATGATAGGCTCCTCTCGCAAAAAGCTTTTGGGATTAAGATTAACTACTGGACTATTGTCGTAGTAGTTGCTCTCGTACAAACGTGCCGGCCCGATTAGTGACTTGGGGGCCGGCTCCGGCGACACCGTGTGTGCCCCCCTCGATGATGACCAATTCAGTCTTGACCCCGACGCTTTTCAGCCGTTGGTGCATATTGCGAGCATGTTTCAGCGGCACAATATTATCTTTGTCGCCGTGCACTTGCATGATAGGCGGATCGCCTTGGCTGACGAAGCTGATCGGCGAAACGTCCTTTTTCGTCTTTGCATCCATCTCATCGGCGGGCGTTCCCGGTTTGTAACCCAGCAATTGTCGATAGGCCGGGTGCTTGTGCTCCAATTCGTCCAACAGCGACCAGTCGGTCGGTCCAGCGAAACTGACTGCACACACTACGCGAGACGATTGTCTCTCGACGGGATCATTCGAGTCGGCGTCGGCTACGTCGTCGTGCAATCCAACCCACAACGCCAGATGTCCGCCCGCCGAGCCACCAGTGACTCCTATTCGCCGCGGATCGATATTCCATTTCACGGCGCGGTGTCGAACGAACTGAATCGCCCGCATGCAGTCGTTCACCTGAGCCGGATGTGGGGCGACGTCGGTGAAACGATACTCTACCGACACTACGGAAAGCCATCCCTTCCGCACGGCGTTCATCAGCCAGCCCGGGACACGATTTTTCGATCCGGCCCGCCATCCACCACCATGAATATAAACCATCGCCGGCGTCGGTTTATCAGACGCGGCCAGATATACATCCAGCTTCTGAGCCGCATGAGCATTGCCGTAGGCAATGTCTTTATGAACGAATGGAGCATCTGCTGCCTGGGCCACAACGTAAGAAGCGAACGTAAGAAAACACGCCGCGATAATCAGACGCCAGTTGAAGTCATTCAGTATCTTCATCATTTTCCTTTCATGATCAGAATCGGCATGCCGCACTTACAGTCGGCCGGGATAGAAGTTGTTGTTGTACAACCGCGGAACCTGCTTGAGCGGTCGGGCGGGCCTGTTGGGCATTACGGGCTTCTCCATGGGCGCGGCGTTGGTCCAGATGTACAGAGCCTTGTGGTTGTAGCAGAAGATTTCCTCCCGGTTGTCGCCCAGGTAGTCGAGGTGCTGCATGTAAAAATCGTCGTAAAGGTCTTTTCCTCCGGGGCCTCCGCCTTTCTCCTTAATCGCTTCGGGCAGTGGAAAGACGGCAATCTGGCGACCGAGGCCGTCCAGGAGGCACGGCGGGGCGAATCCTCGACTATAAAGCCCCAGGGAGTTTTCCTTGGGACTGCCCACCCAGTTGTCGATCACCTCTCCGGCCAGGTACCAGATGTTGTCCTTGATACTCAACAGCTTTTCCCCTGACCTGTTAAACAGGCTGAGCTCGGAGAACTTGATCGGTCTGCCTTTCTGGTGCATCTGCCGGTCGATGAAGAACACTTGCTTGCCCGGCAGGTCCGGACAAAACTTGCCGATCAAGGCGTGCTGGCTGTGATCGGCCATTCTGCGGAAGAGGATCTTGCCCTCGGCGTTTAGCAGAATCGATTGTTCGCCGGGCCTGGTGTTGCTGGCCGCAATGGCTATCTCGGCCTTGCCGTCGCCATCCATGTCGTCGATGTACACGGCGTCGTTGTGCCCGGGAAAAGGATGGCTCCATAGCACCCTACCGTCGTGTGCGTAAAGGGTGTAGCCACAGAGCAACTCATCGCGGCCATCGCCGTCCAGGTCGTACTCCATGGGGTAATGACCGGGGTTGCAGTTGAGTTTCGACCACAGCAGGTTGAAATTCTTGTCGTAGACCCAGAAGCTGGAGTATCGGTCCTTGACAAGCAGCTCCTGGGCGTAGCCGTTGCCGCTGAAATCGGCGAACAGGATGCTGTCGTGCCCACCGGCCAATTGGACCTTTTTGAGCACCTTGCCCGTCTTACCCTCCAGAATGGTCAGCACATTCTTGGCATCGGGAATGTAGAGCACCTCGTTTTTCCCGTCGCGATCGAAGTCATAGATTTGTACCGGAAAGTCGCTGCCGAAGTAGATGTTGTTGATGTCCGGCTTTCCCACCTGCCAAAGCACGTGGCCTTCGAGGTCCACGACGGTCAGGCAGGTAATGATCGCCTTGTTCTCCCCTTCCGGTGCGACGACTTGGACGAGTAGCACCTCCGGTTGGCCGTTGCCGCTGAGATCACCCAGTCGGGCGTACTTGCTCCCGTATTGTCCGAACTCGATCTTCCGCACCAGTTGGGGGCGCGAATCGGCCCTGACCGGCCCGTGATCTTGAGATCGGGCGACGGGGCACGGGAGCGCGGCCAGGACGGCGGAAAAGGAAATCGCAATCACAGAAAGAACCGGTTTGCGGTTCATGTTGTTACCTTTCGATGCACCAGACGAAGCCAGTTTGCCCAGGTAAGCCGCTGAGCCTTACCGACCCATTATAATCCGGCGCAGCGGGCGGCTCAATCCACGTGAGCAGGCAATGAGCCGCTTCCGCAGCACTCGAAGTTGGCCTAGGAAACCAGGTTCTCCGACATTTCCCGTCTGGAAGATATAATGCGACAAGTCGCCAGTTAGTATATACAAAATCTTCATTTTCCGGGGACGTAAGACCGCTTAGGGGTAGCGCGTTATGGTTGTGTTGAACCTACTCTAAATCCGCGGTACTGACCTGTTCTCCTCCGGCTCGGGTGGTGAGGCGTTCGAGGAGGCTGTCGGCTCCCGTCTCGATCTCGTCACTCAAAAACATCACGCTTCCGTCGACCATGAGGAAATTGCAGCCCCCCGGGGTGAAAGCTGGAAAAGCCAATTTCATCAAACAATTCCTTGTGCCGATTTACGCTGCCGGCGCCGAGGGGATTTAATGTGTCATTGCGACCGCCGGGAACACTGCCGGGGCCGTTGATTCCCAGACCAGTAATCTGAACCGTCTGCGTCATAATGAACATGTGCAAGTAACAGGGTTGTCCTCCGGAGATGCCTTTCGCACCGGTGATTTCACCGACGAACAGCGTGTGGCTCGTCCCATCGGTGCAATCTCGAACCCGCGTCATCTTTTGTCCGAAAAGCATGCCGTTACAATCCTGGCGAATCTCCGTGCTCGGTTCGCGACAGAGCCGAGTATCGGCTACTCCGACATAAGAGCAGATACGCATATCTTCGACGGTGCCTCCGCAACCGACTTCACACAAATCGTTCGCGTGCGGATCGCTGGGGCAAGAGTAGATGGAAATTGGGATGCTCCCGACCGCCCAGTTCCCCGTCAGCGTTTGGCATCCTATGTAATATTGCTGCGAGTAATCGATTTGCGCGTCCACCACGCCTTGTTCCAGATAAGGCAGGATGATGGCCGTCCATGCGTAACCCCAATAAACGTTTCCGTCCTTGTCGCGAGACCATGTCCCTGGCGGGAACATGCCGTGGGTCGCATGGTAGTTGTGCAGGCCCAGTCCGAGTTGTTTTTCGCTATTGACGCACTGAATCCGTCGCGCCGCCTCTCTCGCGGCTTGGACCGCAGGAAGAAGCAAGGCGATGAGAATTCCGATAATGGCAGTCACTACCAGCAGTTCAACAAGCGTAAACCCGTCGCGTTTCATGGGTTTTTATCCGAAGCGACTTAGTAAACCACCCCGCTCAAAGTTCACCGATCTTCTCGCCTCTTTCACTAGATAATAACTCTTTTTTATATCTAATGCTATCGTATTCTCTATCCATTATTGAGACAATGCCTCGAACAGCGCGATACCTGAAGTGCCCCCATTTTTTGGTCCAGGGATTATGAGAGTATGGGTTGGGTAAAAATGGTTAATTCTGATTCAGGGAGCCAGCCTTCCCGCT
>JAFGTN010000720.1 GCA_016934075.1 Pirellulales bacterium | reverse complement strand
TGAAATAGGCCCAATTGAATATTAACAGGACTTTTTCAAAAGTCCTGTATCAACAAACAAAAGAGGAACGAAATGGACATCGAATTACGAAAAAATATCGACTGGGTAGGCTATGTCGACTGGACGGTCAGAGATTTTCACAGTTTTAATACAAAACGCGGAGCGACATATAACGCGTATCTGGTTCGCGACGAGAAAACCGCCTTGATCGATACGGTCAAGACTCCCTTCGCCGAACGGCTGCTGAAAAACGTCTCAGCGTTGACAGATTTGGAGAAGGTCGATTACGTCATCTGCAACCATGCCGAGCCCGACCACGCCGGCTCTTTGCCGGAGATAATGGAGGCCCTGCCTAAAGCCGTCCTGGTTTGCGACAAGAAGTGCGAGGCGGCGCTGGGTCGCTACTTCGACACCTCTAAATGGAAGTTTCAGATCGTGGCGGACGGCGAATCGCTTTCTTTGGGAAAACGTACCTTGCAGTTCATTCTTACTCCCATGCTGCATTGGCCCGAGTCGATGTTTACATACGTTCCGGAAGAAAAACTGCTTTTCTCGATGGACGGTTTCGGCCAACATGTCGCCTCATCGGCGCGGTTCGACGACGAGGTCGACATGGCCCAAGTTATGGAAGAGGCCAAAGCCTATTATGCCAACATCATCATGCCCTTCGGAAAACAGGTAGCGGCCACGCTCGAGAAGGCGGCTTCGCTGGATATTGATATGATCGCCACCAGCCATGGCGTCATCTGGAGATCGCACCTGGATACTATCATCAACGCCTATAAAGATTGGTTGGTATGCAAGCCCACGGCGAAGGTGCTGGTCATTTTCGACAGCATGTGGGACAGCACGGGGCAGATGGCGAGGGCAATCATCGAGGGCGCATCTATGCCGGGAGTGGAGGTCAAGCTGATACATGTACGCAAGTCCAGCCTTACAGCGATCGCCACTGAAGTGCTCGATGCGGCCACGGTCGCTTTCGGATCGTCAACCCTCCATCGCGGCATGATGCCCATGATGGGCGCGGTGTTGACATACTTCAAGGGCCTGCGTCCCTCGGGCAAAGCCGGTTTCGCCTTCGGCTCATACGGTTGGGGAAAAGGCGCGCCCGAAGCAATTCACGTATCGTTGGAAGAGATGGGCTGGGAGGTTATGCGAGAGCCAATCAAGGCCCAATATCGCCCCAGCCCGGAGGTCTTGGATACCTGTCGCGAGGCCGGAGCCATGCTCGCCGAAAAAGCAAAGACGCTAGCCGCCCGATAAGCAGCCGCTTGTGAGGCTTGATAGCACGAAATAAAGTGTGCCAACGCGTATGAGCACCTTCAGAAAGGGAGGTAAAGTCAGGATATAAACTCAAAACGACAACTTCAATGGCATACTTGCGAGCGAGGTGGAATATGGTGTATGATTGGCAACTGTAGCTTGTGGAGGTGGCGACAATAATTCCTTTTTTCGCGGAAGGCGGCAAATGCCTGGCACTATAAACGGCATTGGAACCTGGTATTACGGTAAGCGTAACTATCGCAGCGAAAACGGGATCTGCGAATTTTGCGGGCAGCCGGGCCGGTTGGAGACCTATGAAACGCGGCTTTGGTGCGTGGTTTTTTTCTTGCCGATCATTCCTTTGGGCAGGAAGCAGGTCATTGCTGAATGCCCCTCGTGCCGGCGGCACCGCGTTACTTCCCTCAACGAATGGCGCGAGGTAGAAAAAGCAACAACTCATGAGGCGATGAGCCGTCTCGAAGAAAGGCCCGACGATCCGGAATCGGCGATAAAATTCCTCGAAACGCTCACGGCCTTCGGGCGTATGGACGAGGCTGCCGATTACGCCAAAATCATGGGCGAACAGTTCGCCCATAATGCCGATGTGCAACTGTACCTTGGCGGCTGGCACACTTACTTCGAACGAATCGAAGAATCTAAATCCCATTACACTAAGGCTCTTGAGCTTGCGCCCGAAAACCAACAAGTACGACGCGAGGTTATCGTCTCCCTGGTCCAGCAAGGCAACCTCGAGCGGGCCACGCAACTGTTGAACTCGCCGCAAACACAACTGACCCGCGACGATGCCGGACTGATGGTGTATTTCGCCGACGTTTTTGCGTCGCGTGGCGAACATCAGGTGGCTTTGGGATACTACGACACGGCTTTACAGTGGGACGAATCACTCAAGCAGGATCAGCAACTCGGCGCGCGTGTGCGGCGATCCGAAAAGGCGGTAGGTTGCCTGACGCCGCGGATCCCCAAAAAATCGTTCAACAAGACACCCTGGCTGTTGGCCGCCGTGGCCGTGGCCATATTGATATTCTGCCTGATGGGATTCAATTACTATCGCAAAAACAACCACACTATGCATGTCGTCAACAACCTTGCCGTCACGGCCAAGCTTGACATCGACGGCGAGCACGTGCTGGTTGTCCCACCCGGCGGTCATGTGCAAACCAGCGTTTCGGAAGGCGAACACCACGCGGTTTTCAAATGCGACGGACGAGAAGACGACGAGGTGTCGTTCAAGATCGACAGCGATTTCGCTCACCGCATGACCGACTCGATGGTGTATATCCTCAACGTGGCAGGCGCTGCGGACATTCTTTATCAGAGAATAATGTACAGCGACCCGCCTCGCGAGGACGGCAACTCGCACCGAATAATATTCGCAAAAAAATTCATCGAGTTCAAAAACGTCGATTTTGCTTTTAAAGATATTCCCAAGGAAGTCCCACTCCCTCAAGGGAAGATGTCGTGCATGAAAACGGCAATCAGCGTTTTGGATTGTCCACCCAGCTCGGGCTTTTCTCTTTTGCCCGAAGGTACCGCAGTCGACGAGCAGATGCGTTACGCCGAACACCACCTTAACCTCTGCCCCGACGATATTGGGCTTCTGGTGGCGTATCGCCGGTTGGGTTACATCAGCCACCTTGAAAAGAATGCCTCGCAGTTAGACCGTTGCAATCGGTTTCTAGAAAGCGGCTTGGAACGGAAGCCCATCTCGATATTTTGGCATCAAATTTATCAAAACACCTGCAAACTGGCTGAAAAAGATGCCGAACTGGTAGCGAAATACGACGACTTTTTAGTAGACAAACGTTTCCAGGATCCCCAAGAACACTCGAAGTTTTTGTATCTCAGGGCGATGCTCGAAGATTTCGTGCCTTCGGCCGAGAAGTTTTTGCGAATGTCGATCAAAGAAGACCCCTCAAATACATCCTCTTTGAGGGTGATGTCGAACTTTAAATTCCAGGTGGGAGATTACGTCCGGGCCAAGCACTTCGCCGAAGAGGTGCGGAAATACGAGAAGGATGAATACCCCGATCCGATACTTTGGACCTCGCGGTTCGCGTTGGAAGAATACGACGAGTTACTGAGCGAGGCTCAAGACGCCGTCGCGGCTGCTGCGGACGACTTCACCGCACATGCTAATCTAATTAGAATTCTAATGGCAATGGGTCGCCGCGACAAGGCGGAAGAGGCTCACCATCGGTTTGTTCGTGCCAATGAACGGACCGAACAAGAGGCCCAAGGCGCCGTGGGCGCGGCAAACAAATCCAACGGCGAATCTTGGGCCGTGCTGTATAGCAAGCAGATGATTCATTACCTCGAAGGCGATTTCGATGCTTACCTCGCCGATTTGAAAAAAATGCACAAGCAGTTAGAGTGCCCTGCGGATATTGCCTCCGCTTACATGACTTCTGGAAATTCCAGAGAAGCAAGTAAAACTATCAAGAGCATGGGCGAAGAAACTTACCCCAACCTTTTGCTCTATCTGTATCTCTCCTGCCGCGAAAGCGGCGACCAGGTCGAGGCCGAATCCGCTTTCCAGAAGGCCGTGACACAGTTGGAAAGCAAAGAATTCGATCTTGGCGAGCTGGCGGCTATCCTACGGCAGTCATCGCCGCCTACACTCGATAAGGTCTTGGGAACAGATATCGACCGCCAGACCACCTTGCTTATGCTAACGGTTCTGGCCGACCGTCACCCTCAGCGTCGCGGCGAGTTCCTCGACCGAGCCGAAAAGCTCAACCTCCGACTGGACTTCCCCTACTATCTTATCGACAGAACGATCAAACGGCTACGGAAGCAGTCGGCAACCCAACTACCAACTTCCCTGCCGTAGGCTGTAGGGTGCGTCTCGACGCACCACGAACAACCAGCAAGCCGTTGGTATGTCAAGACGCACCAACTACGAGATTGCTTCATTAGCTATGCAGACCTCAATAGTTTTCTGTTGATATGTGGCTAAGGGGCGGCCCCTTTCGCCCCTTCTCTTGGCAGGTTATAATATGCTTTCTAGTGCCATGGTGCGTCGCGGACGCACTCTACCTCCTTTTCGCTCGCGTGGGTACTTTCATGCCAGAAAATAAACGTATCGCCGAAAACACAGTCGTTGTGATCCTTGCCGCCGGTAAAGGCACTCGCATGGGGCGCAGCGACCTTTGCAAGGTCTGTTTCGAAATCGATTCGGTGCCTGCCATCAACCGTACGATCAGCGCCTTCCGCAAACAGCGATTCTCGCGTTTCCTATTGATTGTGGGCGAGAAGGCCGAACAGGTACTCGATACGGTTGGGCGTGAAAATGAAGGCGTCATGTACGCCTACCAAAACCCCCAGTTGGGCACCGGCCATGCCGGTAAAATTGCCGCCGACGCCCTGGCCAACATGGGCTACGAGGGACACGTTCTGGTTTCCATGGGCGACAAGTTCGTCGAGGAAGAGGCCATCGAAGCCCTGGTCTCCGGATACGTTAAACAACAATCGGATATGACACTGTTGACCTTGCCGCGTCCGAAGGGTTCCGACGCGCCGGGTGGACGCGTGTTGCTGGACGCTTCGGGGCAGGCCCTGGACATTATCGAACAGGCCGACATCGCCCGACAGGCAATAGTCGACGAAGTCCTCTCGCTCCTGGCCAAAAGCGGCGAAAAATCTATTTTTCCTTCGCAGGTTCAGGCTGTTCTCAACAAGCACATCAGCAAACCGGAAAAACAGTCCGTGGCAGTCCCCGAACTTCTCGAACTGCTGCAGGATGGCGGCAAGGCCGTCGACCGCAAGGCGCTTGCCGCGCTGCTGGACTCGCCCCACTATCAGCTTGAAGTCGGCGGACAACGTCACACGGCGGAGAGCATCGAACGGATGTGTACAGGTCTTAATCCGAGCATGTACCTATTCCGCTCAGATGTATTCTATCATGGCATGAGCCTTTTGAGCAACGACAACGCCCAGGGAGAGTATTATATAACAGACGTCGTAAAATCGCTGGCCGGTGTCTGTGACGATGCGGGCAAGCCGCGATACAAGATCCGTTCGGTACAGGCCGAGACGGCCGATTGGGTGCAGGGCTTCAACTCGCCCGACGAACTGTTGGCCATTGCGGACTATGTTCGCCGCCAGAAACTCTCGCGTAAGAAAACTCAGCAGGTAAAGGGCCGGCCGGAACTGAAGAAAAACCAATTCTGTACGGCACGCGAGTGGCTTTCCAAGATCGAGACCGACAAACCCAGCCTACGGCGATGGCTAACGAGCATCTATGGTCCCCACGAGGACCTGCACGAGCATAAAATGAAGGATCTGGTTTCGGTACTGAAATGCTACGGTAAGAAATTCGGTTTCGACCAAAAGGTTTGCATAATTCGCGCGCCCGGCCGCATCAACCTCATGGGGCGGCACGTCGACCATCGCGGCGGCTCGACCAACTTCCTGGCAATCGACCGCGAAACCGTCGTCGTGGCCGGTCTTCGCGACGACAACAATGTGGTGGCCGTCAATACGGAACCTCGCAAATTCAAGACCGTCGAATTCAATATACCAGAACTCATCGGCCGCTTCGCCTGGAGCGATTGGGTCAATTTCGTCAACAGCGACTGGGTTCGCGATCTTCTCTATAGCGCGGCCGGCGATTGGGGTAACTACATCAAGGCCGCCATGCTGCGTCTGCAACACCAGTTCCAGGACATCCAGATCAACGGCCTGAATATGGCCGTCAACGGCAACGTGCCCATCGCCGCCGGCCTCAGCAGCAGCTCGACACTGGTCGTCGGCACGCTGCAAGCAGCCATCGCGCTGAACAACTTCGATCTCACCAGCAGGCAGTTTATCGACCTTTGTGGCGAGGGCGAATGGTTTGTGGGTTCGCGCGGCGGTGCCGGAGACCATGCGGCCATTTATCTGGGACAACGCGGCAAGATGGCCAACGTCTCCTATTTGCCCTTCCGGGTGGAGCGGATTATTGACGCCCCGCGCGACTATCAGGTAATCATCGCCAACAGCCATATCAAAGCCACAAAGAGCAGTACGGCCAAGCATACGTTCAACGAAAAAGTGGCCAGTTACAACCTGGGCCTTGCTGTTTTCAAACAGCGTTGTCCACAAGTCGCCCATGCCGTGGAATACGTGCGCGATATCAACCCGGACCGTATCGGCTGCGCCACCAGCGAGATTTATCGTATGTTGATGAAGGTACCGCAATTTATGACCCGAAAGGACTTCCGTGCCATGCTCTCCAAAGAGAGCCACAAAATGATGGAAGCTAATTTCGCCACCCATGTAGAGCCCGAGTATTACAATCCCCGCGGTGTGTTGCTTTTCGGCGCCGCTGAAATAATGCGCAGCAAAATATGTGTCAATTTGCTGGAGGAAAACCGCATCGACGAATTTGGACGCCTGATGAAGGTCAGCCACGACGGCGACCGCATCTCGCAGCCGAATCAAAACGGCTCGGAAGGTGATTATATACCGCTGGAAGAAAGCTGCACCGATCAGTATCTGCAGCAGTTGATATCAGATCTGGCCAGCGAAGATCCGCAGCGTGTATTGGGAGCCCAACTCTACATGCAGCCCGGACATTATCGTTGTAGCATGCCACAGATCGATCGCATGGTCGACATTGC
>JAFGTN010000719.1 GCA_016934075.1 Pirellulales bacterium | reverse complement strand
TTCGCGGATGTAAGGATATTTGGCCAGCCCGTCATCAGTTCCAACCACGTCCCCGCGGAGCCGCAAGCCGGGGAAACCCCGGCCGTCGTCCGTGCGTGGCGCTTCGGTCTGCAACCAGTAAAGCATCGAAAGACTTTGCTGCTTGGCGGCCGCAATGTGCCCGGCCTTGTCTTCTTCCGAACCGCTCAGCAAGTCCCCGCCCAGGTAATCGATCATCGGCCAGTTTATAGTGCAAATATCACTGGCAAAGGTGCCGGTTAGAAAATTATCGCGTGCCAGAATGCGGCGATAAGACCACAGGCCGGAAAAAGCACGTCCCGGTTCACCATGCGGATCGAAGTGATATTGCAGTGGCTCCATGGTTCGTGGGTGCGGGACATTCCAGTCCAGCAGCTTGCCCGGCCAGGGCGGATCGAGTTGTGGCGTGAAGTCGCGCCAATAGTCATATTCGGCCGGGCGCGGGATAGTATGGTCTTCCCCTTCAATATGATCGACACAGAAGCAAACCGACATTGCCTGGTTGTTATGCGGATCGGGCATACCAGCCGCGCTGGGCTCGCCGGTCTGATCTTGAGATTCACTTCCGCTCACAAACTCCACATCGGCCAACGGCAGCAGTTCGCCAAGCTCGGTGGCATCCAGTACATAGTCTGCCGAAACGGTTTGCTTGTCGCCCGTGCGAATATTCAGGAAAGTTACGGCGGCAACCAGGTCACCGGGGAGGATTTCGGCGGTGATGGGACGATGCTCTAGCAAGACACTCAATTGTCCGCTGGAAACGTATGGTGCCAGCATGGCTTCCAGCACGGCCAACGCAACCCGCGGTTCGTGACACAACGGCGAGACCCAACCACTACCGGGATTGAAATATTTCTGCCCACGAGCGTCATCCGTCATTGGATAGTTGTCGCGATAGTATTGACGCACACCGTCGCGGAAGCTCCGATAGGCGGTCGTGCAGCCGAAACGTTCGATCCATCCGTGCTCGTCGGGCGGGACGGCCTGTGCGGTGAGCTGTCCGCCGATCCAGTCGGTTTCCTCAGTCAAAACAGCCCGATATCCGGCCCTGGCAACGGCCAAGGCCGCCGCGCAACCGCCGATGCCCCCGCCGGCGATCAGTATATCGGTATGCAGTTCCCCGTGCATGGTTTTCTCTTATCAAAGAATGCTGTGTGCGGATGAATTATTTCACAAGATAGCTGTAAAGCGACGCATTTTTCAGATGGAAACGCAGCCGTATCGGTTGCTCGGCAGGCAAGCGGTCGCGATCTTTCCATTTTATCGCCTGGCGAATGCCATCCGTTTTCATGGCAATACAATCATCGGCCGAATAGCCGGCCATGGTTTTTCCGTCTTTGTCGAGGACTTCGACGGCCAGTTGCCCCTTGGACGCGTTAGCATTGACGACCAGGCGATTGCCGGACGTCTCGAGCGGAACTGTTTCCAGCGTGCCGGGCATTTCGCCGGCGTCGAGTGAAACGAATCCGTCCAATCTCCAGGCGGCGCGGCCGATGGTGATGCGTTTTTCGGGCATTTTTCCGCCGTGGCCGGTGGTGATGGCAGTGTAGTATACCCAGATCTCGTCACCATGAACCACCGGCGTATTGATCATACCGAGAATACATCCCGCATCGAACTTGGACGGACCGTTGGGGATGACAGGCGTGCGGTCTTCGAAACGATTCCATTTGTGACCGTCACGGCTGTGAATCAGTTGACCGTGGATGGGACCATCTTCGGGGCTCTGGTCGAGCACCGTCGATTTGAGCAGTTTCGTGCGTCTGAAAGTTGCGGCGATGCCCAGAAACTGTCCGCCGTAGGGGAAAGCCGACATGTCATAAAATTCACCGCGCTCGCCCGGCTTTTTTACCCAAGCATCATCGATTTCATCGGCCATCAACACCGGTTTAGAAGGCGTCCAACTTTTCAGGTCCTTGCTGGTTGCCAAAAAAACCGTTCGGCGCCCATAACCGCGAATAACCATTCCCAGTTTGTGGAACACCAGGTACTCGCCGTCGTATGGACTACGTGTCCAGGTGAGAGTGTCATCGGACTTCAGTGCGCCGTTTTCATGTTCCCTCCAGTGGATTCCATCTTCTGAGAAAGAAATGCATACACCCTTGTGACCCAGGCCCGCCATTTTGTAGCGACGCGTTGGGTCTGGATCGGCGCGATCGACGATCACGCTGGGAGAATCCAGATCCCAGACGATATTGTTTTTTTTCGAACCGCGAAAACTGTATAGCCCCAGTTCCGGTTTTTTCCAATTGATGCCATCGCTTGAAGTAGTGTAATTGACCAGGGCACGCTTTGTGCGACTGAGGCGTTTATCTCGCGCACCGAACTTGGGGTAACTCGCGTACCACATGACAAACTGCTTTTTGGCGGAGTCGTAATCAACACTGCCGAAAACGTAGACACGGCCGCCTTCCCAGGGATACTCCGGCTCGACGACGGGGCGATCGAGCTTGCGGCAGGGATGGACTCGACGAACAAGGTTCTTTTTAGCAGAAACGAAATTGTCATCCGCAAAGATTTGCGGCTCGGTCCCTATTTTCGCCGCCTCGGAAATCCCGCCGTGGAAAATACCTGATGAAATACAAGACGCTATTAAAAAACATGCTCTACAATAATTCATTCTATGACCTTGGTTTTCTGTTTTCAGGGTGGCATATAATCCACTGTGCATAAACGTTCCACCCGGACCGATCGTCTACTCTGCTTGGCCCGACTCTATGCGATATGCATATAGGGAAGTATTCTGAAAATGAAAGCGTAGACGTACAAGCAAGCCACTGGGCAGACTGTCATGGTCCTTCCATTTCACCACATGTCGAAGCTCATCGGATTTCACGGCTATGCAATCTTCGCTCGAATAGCCGGGCAGCGTTTTGCCATCCTTGTCGAGAACCTCCACCCTCAAATGACCTTTCGAAGCGTCGGCATTTACAACCAGACGATTGCCCACCGGTTCGAGTAGAACGGTTTCGACCATGCCCGATTCTTGACCGGCGTCGAGTGCGCCAAATCTATCCAAGGGCCAGGCGATTCGGCCGATGGTAATGCGTTTTTCGGGCAGCTTGCCGCCGTGCCCGGTAGTAATGGCCGTGTAATAGATCCAGATCTCATCGTTATAAACGACTGGCGTATTAATCAGCCCGAGAATGCAACCGGCGTCGAATGCGTCGGGACCGTTTGGGATGAACGGCGTACGATCTTCGAAACGGTGCCATGTATGCCCGTCGCGGCTGTGAACCAGTTGTCCGTGGATAGTACCGTCGTGCCCGCTTTGGTCGGGAGCAGTTTTTTTATATGTCTTTGCGAGCCTGAATGTAGTTGCGACTCCCAGAAACTGGTCACCATAGGGGAATACCGACATATTGTAGAATTCGGTTCTCTGGGGTCGCGACTTAACCCATGAATCGTCGGTTTCATCGCAAGCCAATACGAGTTTCGATGGTGTCCATTCGCGCAAATCGCGACTGCTCGCCAGATATATAGATCGTCTTTTGTAGCCTCTGACCTCTTTCGATAACTTGTGGTATGCCAGGTATTCACCCGTGGACGGATTGCGCGTCCAGGTCAATGTATCGGAGGTTTTGAACATTGGATCGATCGAAGATTCCCGCCAGTGAATCCCGTCGGACGAAAATGCCAGGAAAGCCCTGCTGGGCCCGCCGACTTTTCCCATCATTTTATAACGCTTGGTTTTGTCCGGTTCCGCCGTGTCGTAGATGACGCTGGGAGTGTCGAGATCGTAAACGATATTATTTTTCGTTGAACCTTTGTAACGATAGATATTCAAGATCGGCTTCTTCCAATGGATCCCGTCGTCGGAAACGGCATAATTAACCAATTGCCTGTCACTATGCTTGAAACGAGGATCACGCCCGCCTCTGGGGGGACAACTCATGTACCACATCTGGAATATTTTTGTCGTTGGATCGTAATACACCGAGCCGTATGTATAGACACGATTACCTTCCCAGGGATTTTCGGGCTCGACGACGGGAGCAGAAAGTTTTTTGCCGGGGTTGATGCGGCGTTGCACGGCGGAGCGTTTGGCAACACGCACATCATCGACAAAAAGTTGCGTTTTAGAATCTAGCTTTATAGCATCGGCGAGGAGCATACCTGCCGGACTTAGACATAAGACGAAAAAGAGTATTGTAATTCGTTTTATCATCGGTGATCCTTCGCGTGTTCAAGGAAGTGTGTGAATAAACTATCAACCTGTTCGTATACCGGCGGATGCCATGATTCAGCCAGTATAAGCGCGATATATCACTTGCGTCAATGGCTGCAGATTGATGATTTTTAAATCCCGTGCAATACACCATGTAAAATTTGTGGAATATTGCTAATCCAAGAAGTCATTAATGCTTTTTGCTGGTAATTTACCGACTTTCATTTGTTCCGTCTCAAAATTAAAACACAGACATATAACAGCTTGTAGCTTAAGGCTTTAACATATGCGTCATATATCCCGCAGTCTTGCTTTTCGTAAACCCTACTCTGGCTATTATTTTTCTCGCTATCGGCTAGGGTGGATTGACAAGATCCTACAATCTGGTATCCTAAATACCGATGATATATCAATAATTGAATGAACGGGCCATTTAAATGACTAATCGGTCGTCAGGCTGGGCATTTTGTGAACGATAGCATTGAAAGAATTGTATGAGCGGTGTTCTAAAAAATCGGGTTTATTCCCATATTTACGAAAAGTTGTCCAACGGCGAGTTACTTCCTGGAGACAGGTTGTCGGGCCGGGCATTGGCAAAAGAAATCGGTGTTAGCCCCATACCGGTGCGGGATGCCATTAGCCAATTACGCAACGAGGGTTTTATCGAAACTCGTCGAGGCGGCGGCGCGTTCGTGCCGGAGCCCAGCTACGAAGACCTGATGGACATCTACGATCAGCGTGAGGCCCTGGAATGCCATGCGGTTGAGCGAGTTGCCACATCTCCTCACGAAACCGACCTGGCCGACCTTGATAATTGCGTAGAAGAGTTATCGCAAGTCATCGAATCACTCGACACGACCCGTCCACCTTATCACGATTCGACGCTTTTGGATCGCTGGATCCGGGCCGATGCCGCCTTTCACGACACGCTGATGAGGGCGGCCGGAAACCAGCGATCACTGAAAACAGTTCTGAATTTGCGCATAAAAACGCGGATTTTTGGTACACAGGTCCGCTATAAACCTTGTGGGTCGCTACGCCGCACTCACGAAGAGCATCGACGCATAGTGGAAGCAATTCGCAACCACGATGTCGATGGTGCTCGAGCGGCCATGTCGGAACACATCCACAGTGGATGCCGCGCGATACTGGAAGCCCATCGCCGCAAACGAGTTAGCATGGACGACGGTAGATCCGTATCCGAAGAAGAATGATGTTTCGGAATTTCAATTCGACCTTGTTGGGCAGAAAATACTAATCGATGGAAAAAGATTATGATTCACGAAATAAACGGCCGTAAGCGTCGAGAATCAAGCCGCTGTAGAAATAGTTATACTTTGAGAGGTTTTACCCTTGTAGAACTTCTGGTGGTTATCGCCATCATCGGCATCCTCATCGCCCTGCTGCTTCCGGCCATACAGGCTGCTCGAGAGGCGGCTCGCCGTATGAACTGCGCCAACAATCTCAAGCAATTGGGGCTGGCGATACATTTGTACCACGACGCCAATAATCACCTGCCTCCCGGAGCGCGATCGGGTGAAACTCACAGCAATACGATGCACAGCCTCTTCGTTTTTCTACTGCCCTATATGGAGCAGGCCGCGGCCTACGGGCAAATGGACCTAAGCTTACCCATGACCGTTTCTCCAAACTTGGAAGTATCAACAGCCGTGGGGCCGACATTGATATGCCCAAGCTTTAGCGGGGATCGAGAAACCAGAAACACCGGCGCCGACAAAGACGTCAGTCTGATCACCACCTACGCGGGAGTGATGGGAAGTACAACGAGGTCTCATGGATTCACAAAACTGTTATCTGCAACCACCTGTGCATCGTTTTTTGACGACGGGTTGTTTTTCCCGGAGAGTAAAGTGAAGATGAGAGATGTTCAAGACGGGGCGTCCAACACTCTTGCCATAGGTGAACGTTTAGACGCCCTGCGTACTTGGACTCGAGGCGCCAGTTACGGACCGCCTCTTTCTAATCCGAGCTACTACTGTATTAGTTCGGCGAAAAATGTAATATCGCCGTTAAACTTGCACAAAGAAGAGCTGTGTTACGACTGTCCCGCCAATTTTACAAGATTTTGCTCGTTCAACGACATCCCCTTCGCCAGCCAACACCCCGGCGGCGCGCAGTTCAGCTTTGCCGACGGCAGTGTTCATTTTCTCGAAGAAAATATCGACATGGCTATATACAAAGCCCTGGCCACTCGCGCCGGCAACGAAACCGCAAACTGGAACGATTGACGGTCGGGAAAAGGACCTACATTCTTGAAAGTATTTTTTCTACCCGTATTTCTGTCTACACTTGTCTTTGCAGGTTATGAAGATGCCGCAGCGACGGAACCGGTCAACATCGGCGCGCAACGCGAACTGTTCGTAGACTCCTACCTTGTCGATCGCCTCGACAGTGCGAAATTGGTTATGCATCGTCCCAAAGATGAAGGCATTGCGATGTATTTCGACAAGCCCTGGGAGGGCCCTTCCTGCCTATACTTGACCGTGCTTAAGGACGACAAGCTATTTCGAATGTATTATCGCGGGTTGCCCAGTGAATCCAGTAGTGCAGTAACAGCTTATGCTGAGTCGCGTGACGGAATCGTGTGGACTAAGCCGGAACTTGGCCTTCACAAAGTGTGCGGCACTAGTAGAAACAACATTTTAATGGTGGATCAAAAATTCCGCTTTGCGCATAACTTTGCCCCGTTGATAGACACACGGCCCGACGTGCCCCCCAACGAACGGTTTAAAGCCTTGGCCGGAATGCGCGAAAGCGGGCTTTGGGCCTTTGCCTCGGCGGATGGAATTAACTGGCGCAAGTTCAAAGAAGGACCGGTATTCGAACAGGGAGCGTTTGATTCTCACAACGTTCCCTTCTGGTCGGAAAGTGAGAAATGCTATGTCTGTTACTTTCGCCCATACCAAAGCCCTCCTTACAGACCTTTTCATCCTCATCAAGACGTGCAACCTCCCCACTTGAAACGAGGACCGCGACGCGTGGGACGGACGACCAGCAAGGACTTCATTCATTGGAGTTCGCCGGTATTGATGGAGTATCGCGGAATTTGCGGCAAGCCGGTGCCTATCGAACAAATATACATCAGCAATACTTTGCCATATTTCCGGGCGCCTCATATCTACATTGCGTTGGCAGGTCGCTTCATGGAGGGTCGTCATGGAATGACTCCCCAACAAGCTCGCTCTATCAAAATCGATCCAGATAAATCGTGGCTGCCTCACGACACCTCGGATGCCGTGCTGATGAGTTCGCGGGGTGGAAAGTGGTATGATCGCACCTTCATGGAGAGTTTTATCAGGCCGGGAATTGGATTAGAGAATTGGGTTTCACGTACAAACTATCCGGCCGCAAATGTCGTCCAGACAGGGCCGAATGAGATGTCGATTTATGTGTCGCGGCATTACGGCCAAGACTCGTGCCAGTTGCGCCGCTATTCATTGCGCTTGGACGGATTTGTTTCTGTGGTTGCCGATTACAATGGCGGCCAAATGGTAACAAAGCCCTTGACGTTCACGGGTAAGGCGTTATCCATAAACTATTCGACGTCCGCGGCGGGTAGCATTCGAGTTGAAATCCAATCGGCGGATGGAAAACCACTTCCCGGATATACGATGAAGGATTGTGAAACGATTCTGGGAGATCAGATCGAAAGAACCGTGACATGGAAAAATAGTTCCAATGTGAGCAAATTGGCTGGTAAGCCGATCCGGCTGCGATTCATAATGAAAGATGCCGATCTGTACGCCATTAGGTTTGTTGAAGAAAAACTATAAAATGAGATTCCTCACGCCCCTTGCATTATGTATTATCGCGTATATCTTCCCCGCAGTGGCCGGCTGTATTGCTTCTGCTCGAGCTGACACCGATGATACAGTGGACGAATTGACACAACACCTGATCGGCTATCGCGAATATCGAACCAACTTGCCGAGCCGCCATGCCAATTGGGCCACAATGAGGGCGTTTGTCGTCAATGCCGACGGAACGAATAGACGTGAACTGGCGCATGAATTAGTCCAAGACGAGAACACCTGGACAGCTTTTGGAGGCTGGTCGCCAGACGGTCATACGGCGATCATCGAAAAAGGCCGTAACACTCCGGAAAATGCCGCCTGGGAAGAAACGCACAAAACATTCCGCAGATCCACGGGCTGGCTATATGACGTCTATCTGTTGGACATGCAAAGCGGACGTTTAGTAAACGTTTCAGAACCCCAGCGTATGAGCAACTTCAACGGCGGCGCGCGATATTGGCCTGGAAATCCCAATAAGCTGCTGGGTAACGCGCTGATCGACGAAATTAATCATCCAATCATCATGAACACCGACGGAACCGGCAAGCAGGACCTCATCAGCGGTTCAGCCGGAGGTTTCACCTACTCGCCGGGTATCTCGCCAAACGGCAAGCGGATCGCCTACCATACTAATTATCATCTTTATCTTGCCGACGGCGAC
>JAFGTN010000718.1 GCA_016934075.1 Pirellulales bacterium | reverse complement strand
TTTTGATTCTCAATTACATGGAGACTGATACCCTACACGATATGATCGACATCAACCAGGGCCACGATTCGGCGCGAAACATGTTCGCACGGTACGAGCAGATCCCGGTCTTCACCTGCACAACGCGCGGCCCGGAAGGCTACAGCGTCTCCGCCGCAAAAATCGTGCTGGCAAGCGGAAACAGCAGCAACGGCGACATTTACTTCTTCTCCCATTACCTGGGCATTATGGGAGCAAAGGGGCAAAACGAATTCGGGGGCGGCATGTACCCCGCCGCTCAACCACCCTCCGGTAAGGGCGGTTATTGCAAAAACGGCGTTCTGCATCTAGACAGCGCCGTAAAAATCCGCGACATAACCGACGGCACAACCCACACCGTGATGGTCGGCGAACATTCATGGGACAGCAATGTCTATCGCCCCTGGACGATCGGAATGGGAAGCTCGCTGACAAGTTGCGCGGGATCGAAAAACATGACCTATATCTTGAATTCGGTGGGCAATAATGCCGTGGGGCAAAACGACCTTTACAACGACGTCAGTTTTGGCAGCTCGCACTCCGGCGGTGGCACCCACTTCCTTTTCGCCGACGGTTCGACACATTTGATTCAAGGCGATGTGGCGCTAGGATTATTGTTGGCCGCGGCATCGATGAACGAATCCGAACCGGTCGATATCATCAAGCAACAGAACGACTGAAAGACAAAGCGTATCTAACACGTCGATAAACTTTGTTCTATAACCTTCATGAGAAAGGAAGGTGCGTGATGAAACGTTATCATATCATGTCGGTCGTGGTATGTGCCGCGCCGATTTTATTTGCTTTAATCCCGTTGAACGCCAGCGCGGATGTGATGCCGGTTTTAGACTGGGAGTTCAATACCGATGGGACAGGGCCCGACATCGTTACCGACGAGGTGGCCGGTAGCACGATGGTTAATAGCGGTGGCTACAGCCCCGGTTCGGGAAATAACGATGTAGCCGGTGGCCTCTTGAATTTCATGACCGGCCCGTCAAACAGCAACTACTATCACTACCAAATCACGGGCTTTGCCGGCTCGGTCGACTACCTTGCGGTTGAGACGCGGATGAAGGTCATCTCAACATCGCACGGCGGCCATGTGGGTTTCCGATTCTTCATCAACGGCGACGTCCGCCGGGCGCAATTTGCCATCTCGAAGGACGAGGTGAAGCTCAATGATGTAGATCCGCCCGTCTCGATTACCGCGGATGATGCCTTCCATGTGTATCGCTTTGTCTGGGACCGCAATGCGGATTCGGGTAAGGAAACCACGTTGTACATGGACGGCAACCTGCTGCTTCAACAAGATCCGCCGAGTAAATCGTATAGCGGGGACACCTATTTCGGTTTCGGTGATCCCACTAATGGCGGCTATGCCGATTGGAAAGTTGATTACATCCGTGTCTACGATGCCCCCGTTCCCGAACCCTCGACGCTCGTTTTGATGACGGTGTTGGGAATATTTATATTATTTGCGGCGAGGAAGAGGCGAGGCTGATATGGTTTCAATAGGTTATCGGATGGACTTTTGTAAAATTGCGAGTCAAGGGCACATGTAAAATGTGTGAAGAATCAAAAGAAATAACCATGATCACAAACCGCGCTAGCGACGACCTGCCGAGGTTACGCGAGTTTCTTCTAGATCACCTGACCGGCTCGATCATCCCATTCTGGTTTCGTCACGCCGTCGACCAAGACGGCGGGCTCAATACGTGTATCCGCGATGACGGCACGATTGTCAATCGCGATAAATACCTCTGGAGCCAGTGGCGGGCGGTTTGGGTCTACAGCAAATTGTATAACAATGTCGAAAGAAATCCGGCCTGGCTTGAACTGGCCGAAAACATCCAAGCCTTCGCCACTCAACACGGCTGGGACGATGATTTCGGCGGTTGGCGATTAAAGATTACACACGACGGACGTGTTCTGCAGGGATGCGAAAGTGTTTACGTTGATGCCTTCGCCATGTATGGGCTCACCGAATTTGCCAAGGCCACCGGCCGCGAGGAACCGCTTGAACTGGCGCGAAAAACGGCAGACAATTCCTTGCGGCGTCTGCGGGAGCCGCACGATAAAATCCCCCATGCCCCATACCCGATACCCGCGGGTGCCAGGGTACATGGCCTGCCCATGATTTTCGGGCTGGTACTCTGGGAACTCGGCCTGCTGCTGGACGAGCCGCGATACAAAGATGCGGCCTTGGCCATATCGGATGATATTTTCGAGAATTTCGTTCGCCCAAACCGCGGCCTGTTGCTGGAACGCATTGCCGCCAATAACAGCGAATACCCTCCGCCGTTGGGAACGACCGTGGTACCGGGCCATGTTATCGAAGATATGTGGTTCCAGATTCATATCGCCAGAGACACCGGCAACAGGGCACGGATTGAAGAATCCTGCCGGCTCATGAAACGCCATCTGGAATTGGGCTGGGATGAGCAATACGGCGGGCTGCTTCTGGCCGTCGACGCCGATGGAGGAGAAGAAGTCGGCTGGAACCATTGCGACACAAAACTATGGTGGCCGCATACCGAATGCCTTTACGGCTTGCTGCTGGCCTACGAGCAGACCGGTGACAGCGAATTCCTGCAGTGGTACGATCGCGTGCACGAATACAGTTTCAACCACTACCCCGTGGCGGAACACGGTGAGTGGACCCAGAACCTCGACCGCGAAGGCAAACCTATGGAGGGGATCATATGCTTGCCCGTAAAAGATCCTTTCCATTTGCCGCGAGCTTTGATCTATTGCGTGGAAGTTTTGGAACGTTTGGCTGCTTCAAAATAAGGATAAAACGCTACATCTTCGCATACTGGACAGGGGGTGTGCCGTATTATAAAATGGTTCATATTACGGGCAGCACTATGTGGCAATCAAATTGATGGATAGCCCTGAGAGTTTGTCTATCAAGGCGACAAAGCCGTAAGAAGTACATAGAGACAACAAGATGTCCTCTTGTGCCTTCGGCATGTGCGATAGACAAGCTATCGGGGCTAGCCATTATCCATCAATTTTGCTGCTACACAGCGCTAGAGTAATGTCGCTTCTTGACACAAACATAATATGGTGCACGAATACAATGAACACGAAAAGCAATAAATCAAATCGCGATCAATCGCGTCGTCAGTTCATCAAGAATTCCTCCTTGGCAGCGGCGGGCATGGCCGCCATCCAATTGCCCTTCGCCTCGACGGCACAAGCAGCCTCTGAAGCCGAAATCCATATCGGTCTGGTCGGATGTGGCGGGCGCGGTACCGGTGCCTTGATGGACGCTTTGGGCGCTGCCACGAAGGTAATCTACCCTCAGTCGGGCTACCACACCGAGAACGTGGCCGAGGGCGCCAAGGTCGAAAAGCAGAATATCAAAGTCGTCGCCCTAGCCGACCTTTTCGAAGACCGGTTGGAAAATTGCCGCAAACAACTCAAAAAGCTGGGCATCGATGTTCCCAAGCAGAATTGCTTCACCGGTTTCGACGCATATAAACATCTCTTGGCGATTCCCAAAATCAACTACGTGATCCTGGCCACTCCGCCGCACTTCAGGCCCGAACAACTCAAGGTGGCCATCGAAGCCGGCAAAAACGTCTTTATCGAAAAGCCCGTCGCTGTCGACGCGCCAGGCGTGCGCACCGTTATCGAGGCTGGCAAACTGGCCGAGAAGAAGGGCCTGGGCATCGCCGCCGGCACCCAACGCCGGCACATGGCTTGCTATCGTGAAGCCATCAAACGCATACAGGACGGTGCAATCGGTCGCATCATCACCGCCAAGTGCTACTGGAACGGCGGTGAAATCTGGGTCATCAAGAAAAAGCCCGAGTGGTCCGACCTCGAATGGCAACTGCGAAACTGGAACTACTTCACGTGGCTGGGCGGAGACCATATCGTCGAGCAGCATGTACATAACCTCGACATCATGAACTGGGTTCTGGGCACTCATCCCATCAAGGCCGTTTCCGGTCTGGGCGGACGGCAGGTGCGAACCAATCCCGAACACGGCCATATCTTCGACCACTTTGCCGTAGAGTATGAGTACCCCGGCGGCGTTTGGATGTTCAGCCAGTCGCGGCAAATCAACGGCTGCCAGAACATAGTCGGCGAAGAAATCGTCGGCACCAAAGGCAAGAGCAATTGCCGCGACCGCATCGTTCCGCTGGAAGGTCAGAAGTGGCGGCACCGTGGCAAAGAAGGCAGCCCCTATCGACTCGAACACGAGCACCTGATTGCCAGCATCGGCAAAGGGACACCCATCAACGAAGCACAGGCCATAGCCGAAAGTACAATGACCGGCATCATGGGCCGCGAGGCTGTTTACAGTGGCCGCGCGCTGACATGGGACGCCGCCATCAATGCCACCCATCGCCGGGGACCCGAGAAGTACGAGTTCGGCGACTATCCCACACCGCCGGTACCCATGCCCGGTAAGTACCGAACGGGGTAATTGTTAATTGGTGGTCCTTCGGAACCGATGTCAGCTTATGCCGGGAACATAGCCTTTACCAAAACTGAACTTTTGCTCTGCTCTATAGTCATGAAATAGCGACATCAGTGAAGAGGAACCGCCATCGGCTACCAGTGTTTGGCCGACGATGAATTCCGCGTTATCCGAACAAAGAAAAATTGCCAGCTTGGCGATGTCCAACGGCCGCCCGGCGCGAGCCGCGGGCACAACATCTTTTGCCGCGGCGTCGGCCGATGCCTGATCGGTTAAACCCGGTAGAATTTTGTAATGATTCTCCACGTTTACCCATCCCGGGGCAATGGCGTTGACGCGGACGCCTTGATGGGCGAGTTCCATGGCCAACGCGCGGGTATAGGCGATGATAGCGCCCTTGGTACCGGCATAGAGCGAATGCTCGGGGGCGCCTTGCAGGCCGTGGATCGACGTTAAATTGCAGACAGCACCTTTTTTTCTGGCGATCATGCCTTTGGCTATCTCTTGCGTTAAGAAATACTGAGCCCGAATGTTCACATGAAACAGAAGGTCGAACTGCTCCGGTGTTACCAGCGGAAACGGTTTATTGAAAGAAATTCCGGCATTATTTATCAGGCAGTCGACTTGTCCGAGAAAATCTTCGGCTCGGCGCGCCAAACCGAGAACTTCCTCTACTTTATCGAAATCGGCCTGGAAAACCTCAGCACCTCGCCCCATGCCACGAATCTCTTCGGCAGCCGATTCGGCTCCGTCGGAGCTATGCGAATAGTGCAAAACAACATCGGCCCCCTGTCGTGCAAACTCCAAAGCGATCTCGCGACCGATGCCCGTCCCCGAGCCGGTTACCAGAGCCTTTTTTCCCGCCATATTATTGTCGTTGCTCATGAAATGCTCCTTATACAGTGTCGAATACCTCGATGGCCGCATCGTTCCACTCGCGAACCTTTGCCAGGTCCTCTTCTATTGTGCGAGCGATTTGAAAACCGTCGGCACGCACGGCATAGCGGACCTTTCCGTCACAAGCGGACTTGATGGAGCTTAGTTTCGCCCTCATTTCCTCGGGCGTGCGATCGTATACGTCTTCAGTGGGATTCACACAGATGTCCAGTGCGATATCCGCCTTACCGAACACCTCGGCCGCTTTCTCGACGTTCGACCACGGGCCCACATGCATCATTTGCAGGTTGGGTATCGTGGCTACCGATTCATAGAAATCGTCAGTCACACCGCAACTGTGCCAGTATGTCACGGTTTTGTGAAACTCGGCCAGTTCCAGTTCGTAAGGCAGGATGAATTCCTCGTACATGGCGGGCGAGAGCATGGGAGTACCGATCTCGTCGTTGAACAGTTTTGCCGGCGCCACCGGCTCGTCAAGGAAATCGGCGCGCTCCTGGGCGTGGGCCATGAGTCCGTCGGTGATCCGCCGCATGAGATCGTGAACGAATTGGGGTGCGTCGATCATATCCATCAGCAGGCTTGTGGTTTCACGTAATTGCGTGGCAACGGAGTAAGGCCCTCGCAACAAGGTGGGATACATCGCTTGAATACTGGAATCCTCCGTCAGTTCGCACATCCGTTCGTAGAATTGATGCATGCGCGCGCCCATTTCGGCCGACTTCAGGCCGATTTTGCGTAGGACCGAAAGATCGCGGTCCTTCAGCAAGGCATTCTTCATGTCAACCCACGGTGCCTGCCCTTTGGGGAAAATCGTGCCGGCGCCGAAAAGGCTGGCCGCCCACACCGCCCCCAAAGAGGCGAAGGCGGTTTTATCAAAAAAACGGTTACAACGCAAATTCTCTGCTTCCCAAAGATGATATCTCATCTGACCGTAGAGTTGTGCCTCGGCCGTTTCATAATAGGCCGGACATGGGATGTCCACGACTGTCGAGTAGCCGGCGATATCCAAAGCCATCGTGAATGCACCCGAGTTAGTCGCCGACACGCCCCGCCAACGTTCGATCAGCCAGGGTTCGCCTGCGTTTCTCCAGTAACGGGCGTTGGCTTGATTCTCCGGCGACTCGCAAATCCGCAGATACTTGTCGAGTACCGTTCTGATGTCCGCTTCTTTTATCGTGCTCACGATAGACACCTTTTTTGTTTTCACAACACTTTAGCAAAGTGGTAGCCCGGATTCGAGAGAATGCTGAAAAGCGAGCCTTAACAGCTTGTCACACTGTATTAGTTCATTCATCACATATATCTGGTATACTAACCAATAAGTAGCGAGTTTACCGAACGGTACATATGTTGTCAATATGCCTCATTCCAGTATTTTTTAGCTACTTTACATTTATAGTGCACTAATTTACCGGATTCCCGTATTCGAAAGTGTTGACTTCTGAGAGTCTTATAGATATACAGGATATACGGCAGGTCCATGCGGCATTCTGAACGATCCAACAGTCAAAGGAGTGAGCGTCTCAAGCGAGATCGGAAATAATGACAGTAAGCCTGAAGCAGCGTGCCTATCGGCATATTCGCTCTAAGTTGCTCGATGGCAGCTTGGAACCCGGAAAACGATTATCTCTGGCGGCCATGGCCAAAGAGATCGGTAGCAGCCACATACCCGTTCGCGAGGCCGTCAGTCAACTTCGTACCGAAGGCCTGATCGACCATTCGCCGGGGCTTGGTTTCTTTGTGCGCGAGCTTAGCCGCAAGGAGTTGGCCGGTTTGTTCCAGGTTCGCGAGGTTTTAGAGTGCCTTGCCGCTACAGAAGCTACCAAGCGCATGAGCCAAGCGGATATCGATAGGCTGACTCAAATATTCGAGCAAATGGTAGGAATGTTGCGCGCCATGCGCGACGAGGGGATAAGTGAATGGACAGGACCATCTGTACTTCGACTGAGCATGCTGGACTTGACCTTCCATGCCATTCTGGTGCGAGCGGCCGACAACGAAGTCCTTGCCCGCATAGTTTCGGAACAGAAGGTCCTCTCGCAGATATTCGGTCGTCCGATCGGCGAAGAAGACTCTGACATGGTAAAACGGCTGGCCATGATTTGCCGTGGGCACTACCGCGTACTCAAGGCCGTGCGCCGTCGCGATCATGAAGCAGCCGGACGGGCCATGTCTCGACATGTAAACGAGGCTGGCAGGCATGTTCTGATGTGCTACGATCATCGCACAAAAACACACACCGAGCCCGAACAACTGCCGGCAACCGCCATGGATATGATCATTCAATTGGAAAAGGAATACTTTCAGGCTCCCCCCAATGAGTCACACTAGATGAAATATGAAATGACTGAAGCCATGCTTTTTATTAACAAGATTTGCTTTGTTTCCGTGTTTTACATATCTCTGGCTTTTTCCGCTTCTTCTCTGATGGCAGAGACCAGCAACCCGGTCTCTCCCGACTATACGGGCCGCAAGGGCTCAGTAATTTACGTTTCCAAGTTGGGCGACAATTCCAACGGCAGCAGTTGGCAGAAGGCGTTTCACACGATCCAGGCGGCCCTCTTGGCGGTGCCGGATGATCAAGGCGGGCACCGTATTGTTGTACGGCCGGACAGGTATGTGGAAGCGCGTCTCTATCCGATTCATAAAGGAGCCAGGGGGGCCTACAATGCATTGATCGGCGATACCGACGGCAGCATGGGCTCCGGCGCCACGGGGCGGGTAATCATCGATTCGAGTTGTCCGGGCGTGGCCGTGCGGCGCGACGAAAGCAGTAAACACCAATACAAGGTATACCAGATAATCAAGTCCGACCTGCCCGAATCGGGACTAAAATCGATTGACTATTGGGGAAGCATTCTCGTCGGCCCCGCCAGCGACAAAGCAGGAAATCCTACCAATATGAAGTTCTCCAGTATCAGTTGGGATCGCTGGGCACTTAAAAATCTCTATACCAGCGGCAGCGACGCTGGTTTTTTCTGGGATATCGATATTATTGGTGGAGAACCGGCCGGGAATGGATTCACGGTGATCGTGGAGGATTGTGTAAGCATCGGTCGCGCCTTTGGCGGCGGTGTGTGCTATCCCAAGGTACGCCCGGAAGAACCGTGTGTTTTCAGGCGGAGTTATTTTCTTTCGCTCGACTGGATCGGCGACTCTTGTGGTGTTCTGATTGGCGGATGTGAAAAAGAGATGCCCAAGCATCCGCATCTGATCATGGAGGACTGCACGCTCTTTCACACCGATAATGCCTTGGCCATGTCCTTTGCCAGTCGCTGCGCGAGGGTGAAGATGAACGACTGTCGACTGGTTGTGCTGATGTTTACGCAGAAGGAAATGGGAGGAGACAAGACCGCCACAGGAGTTATCAGCACATACCGTCATCGTCCCGAAGGCCGCCTGCATGTCGACCTGGAGGACTGCATCCTGGCCGGATACAGTGTTTTTACACCAAACGTTGACCCGAAAACCATCAGCTATACCACCAAGGGCAAAGTTCAAGCCTATGTCCATTACCGCCAGCCGACACCTAAGGGATTCGAGCGGCTGGGTCTCTGGCCGGCAGAATTGTTCGATCGCATTGCACCTCCGCGACCTCAGCGGAACTAAAACACAAAAAATGGCCCGTCTTTTGCCCATGGAGAGACACATGTGTTACAAGTTATCAAGACATACGGATCGGTTCTATGCCACATCCTGCTTCACGATAGCAGCTTTTTTCGCAGTGGTTCTGCAAACAGTCGTCGCGGATGATGGAGTCGCTTTCCATTGCCACTGGGCCCAAGAGGCGTTTTCCGAAAAAGCCTCTACGCCGCCAACCAATCAGCTAGTGCTCGTGAAGGAAGGAGGAGCGGGCGACACCAAGATCGGGCGTTGCGCCGCGGGTGGCCCCTTAAGGCTTGGCGACAAGGTTTACAAACGGGGCATCGGCGTGAATTCGCACAGCGTGCTCCGCGTCGTGCTGGATAAACCGGCGGTTCGCTTTGCAGCCGACATCGGTCTGGACCGAAACGTGGATCGCACGGCCGCTTCGGTAGCCTTCCATGTGGTAGTTGCCGGCAAAGACGTTTTTGCCACCGAGGTAATGCGCCCCACGGGCAAGGTGCGGCACATCGACGTACCTCTGAATGGAGCCCGTGAATTTGAACTGATCGTCGACGAAGGCGGTGACGGCCGAGGTTGGGACCAGGGCGACTGGGCGGATGCAAAGGTTGTGTTCGAGGACGGCTCGGAGCTATGGCTCGACGATTTGGCGCGCGACTGGACTTCGTTTTCCAAACTCCCGTTTTCTTTTGTCTACGGCGGTAAACCTTCGTCGGAGTTGATTGGCAAGTGGAAACGATCCGTCGAAGAAAAAGAAATCGACGCTACGCGAAGGTTGCGCACGCTCGTGCTCTCAGATCCCGAAAGCGGACTTGAAGTACGCGCCGTGGCCATTATCTATACCGACACCCAAGGTGTCGACTGGACGCTCTATTTCACAAACAAGGGCAAGCAGGATACGCCATTTCTCGAACAGGTAAAAGCCCTGGACGTGTCGATCGTGCCCGGCGACGAAAGGCCTGTTACGCTGCACCGCATTACCGGCAGCCCCTGCCGTGTCGACGACTGGCTTCCGCTGGCGGATGACTTGCCTCGGGGAAAGCGTATCGAATTTGCGGCCGCCGGCGGCAGATCTTCCAATGCGATCGGGCCATTCTTCAACCTGCAATGGGGCAAAGGCGGTGTTGTGACCGCCATCGGCTGGTCGGGGCAATGGATCGCCGACGCATCGCGACGCGGCGACGGCTCGGTACGCCTGACAGCCGGCATGCAATATATGCGGCTACGGCTGCATCCGGGCGAAACCATCCGCAGCCCGAGGATTCTGCAGGTCTACTGGTTCGGCGATGAGCCGCTTGTGGGTCACAATCTTTTCCGCCAAACCATGCTCAAGCACATTCTACCCAAAGTTAACGGTAAGACGGCAACTCCACCGATTGTTCATTTGAGCACCTCGTTCTACGAACTGAACGACAGCACCGAAGCCAATGTTCTCTCGCATCTGGAATCGATCAAAGGCCTTGGATTCGAGGTGTTCTGGCTTGACGCCTATTGGACACGCGACGGTTTTCCCAAAGGCATGGGCAACTACGGTTTTCCGATTAAACGCGCCGAGCCGCCCGACCGCTTTCCCCGCGGCCTCCGCCCCATCGGCGATGCGGCCCACGCGGCGGGAATGGGATATTTGATGTGGTTCGAGCCCGAGCGTGTTTACAAAGACACCCAGCTCGACAAAGAGCATCCCGAATGGATCATGCAGGCCGGCAACGGATTCGGCGGCCATTACAATCTCGGTATCCCCGCAGCCCGAGAATATATGACCAGGTACCTTCTCGCCGCGATCAAGGAATACCGTTTGACCTGGCTGCGAATCGACTACAATTTCGATCCGTTGGATTTTTGGAAAGCCCGGGACGCAAAGACTCCGGATCGAGTCGGCATGAGTGAAATTCGTTACGTGGAAGGGCACTATCGCATGTGGGACGACATCCTTGCCGCATGCCCGTACCTTGCCATTGACAATTGTTCCAGCGGCGGGCGGCGCATAGATCTGGAAACCTGCGCCCGGGCCATTCCACTCTGGCGAACCGACGCTACCATCGGACCGCTGATGGGAAAGAATTACCTCCAATCGGCTCTGCAGAACCAGTTGATTACGGCCGGTCTGAGCCGATATGTGCCCTTCAGCACCAGCGGGCAGATGGGTGTCACGCCGTATCTCTTCCGTAGCGGTTTCAATGCGGGCATCTCCTTCTGCGAGGATTGCCGGCCCAAGGACTACCCACGCGACATGCTAAAGCAAGCCATTGCCGAAGGCAACAGAATCCGCAAGTACTATTTCGGCAATTTCTATCCGCTCAGTGAAGTCGACACGGACGCCCGCCATTGGTGCATAATGCAATACCACCGCCCCGAGCATCGAGACGGCATGGTCATGGCCTTCCGCCGTCATCAATCTCGCTTTTCCGGATATCAGTGCAAGCTGCACGAGATCGATCCCACCGTGGAGTACGACGTGACCTATGCATACGACTACAGTCGCACAAAGCCGGTACGGATGCTGGGCGCGAAACTTGCCAACCTGGATCTCGAGATAAACGACTGCCCGGGCTCCGTTGTCATTGAATACAAAGCGGTGAAATAAGATCGGATGCTATCGAATTTTACGCGTTGGATGAACGGGCCTGCATTTCAGTCCGTGTTTCCGGAGGGACTATTCACTGTATAGTCTGACGAGCAGCCCAACAATGCGGCATTTCTTTGCGGCAATCGTACATCCCCCTTGACCGTCAGTACCACTTTCCCGATGTTTTCGCGACGCTGGAGAATCGCGTGGGCCTCCTCGACCTTGGCGATTGGCAGCGTCCTGTAGATTACCGGCTTGATTTCCTTGGAAGAGAATGACTGCCAGAGATTTCTCTCGAGGCCGGTAAGGATATCCGCTTTCATCTGAGACGAACGGCTTCTCAGGGTGCTGCCGATCAGTTTGATGCCCCGTCTGAAGAACCTGTCCATATTTATTTCAGTCAAAGCTCCGCCCAGTGTAGCGATCACGATCCATCGTCCCCCGATTGCCATCTTCTCGATGCACTGTCCGAGGCCGGGACCACTGATGCAATCCAAGGCAATATCAACCGGTTGTTTATCCATGGCTGCGCCAAGGTCGTCGACCGTTCGATTTATGACGATGTCGGCACCAAGAGCGCTGACGAACTCGGCTTTCTCCTCCGTGCTGACGGTGGTCATAACCTTGCCTCCAAGAGTCTTCACCAACTGGATCGCCGCGATGCCCAGACCACTTGCCCCGGCCTGGATGAGGACAGTATCTCCCGTCTTCATGCCCCCTTCGATGCAGATGTTCAGATAAGAGGTGGCAAACGCTTCCGGGATTGCCGCGGCTTCTACCATTGACAGGCCTTCCGGAATCCGCAGTGCCATGTCCGCCGGAACGGCAACTCGTTCCGCATA
>JAFGTN010000717.1 GCA_016934075.1 Pirellulales bacterium | reverse complement strand
TCATATATGCTCCCGGCTAAGTACGGGTTCCTCTTCTCTATTCACGCCAAACAGAGAAGAGGAACCCGTACTTGGCAAGGCCCAAACCGCCGAAAGCGGCTGGACTAAAAAGCCTGTCCTATGTCATCTATCCTCTGTCCTCTAACTAAATCGCCCACTAAATTTCGTGAAGAAACATGTTTTAATGTAATGGTCATGAATATGATGTTTTTCTCATCTCGCCAACTCTGTATGTGGCTGCTTTTGTGTATATTGGCAACTGGCCAGGTATGGGGGGAAACTCCATCTAATCCTTGGCGATCGCGCTCACAAGTAATTGTGGACAAAACCGCATGGTCCTGGAACTGGTCGTCTTGGGACCAGGAGAAGATAGCCACTTTTGGAGACTTTCAGTACGCGGTGTACTGGGATGCCGACCAGATAATGGTACTTGTTCGACGCGATCTCCGAAACAATGCCATTCAAACATTGCGGCTGAAGCAGTGCACACTCAAGAACAACGACGGGCATCGCAATACGTGTCTGGGTATCAGTGCGGCCGATGGTCGTCTGCATCTGTCGTGGGATCATCATTGCGATCAACTGCGATATACCAGGAGCCGTCCCGGCTTTTTGAGCAAGCCTCCGGTGAAAATCCGCGCAGAAGACATAGAATCTCCCCAGCCGATGCTGTCGGATCCGGCACTTGAGAGCAAAGTGACGTATCCACGTTTTATTATGAACAGCCAGGGCAAACTTTTTTGCACCTATCGTATCGGCGGCAGCGGCAACGGCGACAACGTGCTGAATTCTTACGATCCGGCAACAGCAACATGGAGACGGTTGGGGATGATTTTCAGCCGTAAAGGCACCTACGGGCCGTGGGAGAACAGCACGTCACGGTGCGCATATCTGCATGATCTGTTATTCGATAAGCGGAACCGCCTGCATGCGACATGGGTTTACCGCGAAACCGGCAAGACATGGGCCAGCAATCACGATCTGCATTATGCCTACAGCGATGACGGTGGATTGACGTGGTATAACAACGTCGGAGAAAAAATCGCCGATTTGCCTGCCGGCGATCCAATTGCATTAAACGATCCTGGTATCGTTGTCGTGAAAATCCCGGTCTATTCTTGGCTAATCAATGCTGCTTGCATGGCGTTGGATTTGAAGAACCGCCCACACGTGGTTATGTTCAAATCCACCAGCCCGCATCGACCGGTGAAACTTGAGCATAGCCCGCCGAAAGACGTTCGCGAAGCACAGGTGTTCGTCCATTACTGGCGCGATGACGATGGCACATGGCGCGGTGGAGAACCGATCGAGCCCGGGGCTCCGACCCAACGTCCTGATATAGTCTTCGATAAGAGGAACAGTATGTATTTCTACTGGCCCACCTCCGAAGGTTTTCGCTGTTTGCAGGCATCCGCCGAGGATTCATGGCGGAAGTGGACGGGATATTCACTCACCAGTCCGGCTTTCATCGGACGCGACGCGAGCAAACACGACCGAACGCGATGGCGCGAGAAGGGCATACTGTCGTTCACTGCCAAACCCGAATCGGGCGGATTCGCTATTTTGGATTTCACATTGGCGACAGAGTAATCGGCAATAACTCGATTGCATTACAACGAGCACGAAATCAAAATACTGTTTCTTAAGGTTCCACTCCATCTTCGATAAGCATCACACTCCCACCACAGACATCCCATCATGCCACATATCAAAACTTCCTTTCCCGTTCATACAGCGTTAATACTAGCCCTGCTGTTCATGGCCGGATTTTTATGCCCGACCGAACTTTGGGCGGAATTATCAAAGGATGAAAAACCCGGCGAAAAGCCGCCGGTCTGGGCAGAAAGCGATACCTGGGCGGCGACCGATGCGCTGGGGCGAAAGCTACCGGCTAGCCGGGAGGTTGGGACGCCCAAGGAGGATAAAATTGTCGCCATGTTCTATTGGACATGGCACGTCGACTTCAACGCGGCGAGAGAGCCGGTTAATGTGAACAGCGTTGTCGAGGAATTTCCCGAGTCCATCAACGATTACGGGCACCCCGTCTGGAAACGCCTTGGCACCGGCTACCATTGGAACGAGCCGTTGTTCGGATATTACCGCACGACCGATCCCTGGGTGCTGCGGAAGCACGCCGAGATGTTGGCCGACGCGGGCGTGGATGTGATTATTTTCGACGCTACCAACGGCAGTTTTACCTGGAAGAATTCCTACGAAGTACTTTTTTCCGTATTCGAAAGGGCCTGCGACGAGGGCGTCCGCGTGCCGCGGGTGGCCTTTATGCTGCCTTTCGGACCATGGCCGCATTCACTCAAATCCATCACGCAGCTTTACGACGAGGTTTATAAGCCGGGCCGCTATAAAGACCTCTGGTTCATGTGGAAGGGCAAGCCGTTGGTGATGGGCTATCCCGACAACGTGCCCGAGCCTATTAAATCGTTTTTCACCTTCCGTCCCGGCCAGCCGGTCTACAAGACGGGCCCCCAGCGACCCGACCATTGGGGATGGCTGGAGATCTATCCGCAACATGGATTCGCCAAGTTGCCCTCGGGGCGTTTCGAGCAGGCCACCGTGGGCGTGGCACAAAACGCCACCGACACGCTCTGGCCGGCCGCCATGAACGACAGGGATAAATCTTATGGTCGCGGCTATACGGTCGAACACGGCCCTAACCACTCGGCCGACGCCATTGCCCGCGGCCTGAACTTCCAGGAGCAATGGGGGCGGGCGTTCGAGATCGACCCGCAGTTGGTTTTCGTTACCGGTTGGAACGAGTGGATCGCGGGGCGATACAAGGTCTGGCAGAAGACCGAAAATGCCTTCCCCGACCAGTTCAACGACGAATACAGCCGCGACATCGAACCCACCAAAGGTAGCTTCGCCGACAACTACTACTATCAACTGATCGCCAACGTGCGACGTTTCAAAGGCGTGAGGCCCTTGCCCCCCGCTTCGCCCCCGGCCACGATCAGTATCGACGGCAAGTTCGACGATTGGCTCGAAGTCGGCCCCGAATATCGCGACCATCGTGGCGACACCATGCACCGCAACCACCCGGGCTACGGCAAGAAAACAGTTTACAAAAACACCAGTGGCCGCAACGATTTCATTTCTCTCAAGGTCGCCCGCGACGAAAAAAATATCTATTTCCTCGCCGAGACCGCCAAACCCATCACGTCCGACGGAGAAGAGAACTGGATGACGCTTCTGGTAGACATCGACTGCGACAAATCGACCGGCTGGGAGGGATATGATGTTGCCATAAACCGCTTGCCGCCGAAACAGACCGGCTCGCATCAAACAGCTTCATTCGAATCCCATGACAACCGGGACGGCAAAGACAAATGGAAATGGCTCCCAATAGCCCCAGTGAGCATGAAGATTGCCGGCAACCGCTTGGAGTTGTCCGTGCCCCGTCAGAACTTCGGCGGTAAAGACAAACCGCTGGACTTCGAGTTCAAATGGATCGACAACCCCATCCACCCCGGCGACATAATGTCCTTCTACCAATACGGCGACGCGGCACCGGGGGGCAGGTTTAATTATGTTTATAGGGAGAAGAGCAGCCGGTAAGAGACTAAGGTGACATTCGACTTGTTAAAAAAAGCGAAATGTCTCTCTAAAACACATCTATATTGAATCTCTCCTGCCCGATTTGTCTATTCGCTGCCTCAAGTCGTTCATTTTCGATTGGCAGTCATTGCGCATCTTCGGTTCCAGGCTCTTGAAATACTTGGTGTTGCCGACCATGCCGACGGCCTGGTGCAGGGTTTGGAGTTTCAGTTGACGCTCCTGAACTTCGCGCGGTGCGTTTCGCAGTTCGAGGTTCACGACGTTGGGCAGAACCTTTACGGCTGCGGCTTGCACTTCCAGGGGCTGATGTGAATCCAGACGCGAAATCAATTGTTGCACGGTCAGATTCCGGCCGAGGGTTTTGCCCAGATGGGGAGCCATGCGATCTTCTCCAAGTGGTTTGAGCACCTCTTCGGCAAACGGCCTGACGATCTTTTTCAAGTGGTGAAGGTGTCCGAACTCCATGCCCCGCGCTTGCTCGGCGATTGTCCGGCAGAAATGAATCACCGCCGTGCGGTGTGTTTCCGGAACCTCGCGACGGAAATCGAGAACCTGCACGATAAGATGGGCCAAGGGATGGCGGGGTGCGTCGGGCAGCCTCGATTGTATGGCCGCAATTTTCAGAATCACCGCCGGCCAGCATTTGGAACCGCCACGGCCTTCCCTTGTCAGCTCGACGACTTCCTCGGAAAGCAATTCTCGCAGCGCCGACTCGACCCGGTCGGAAATCACAGATTCCGCGCCGTTCGCTCGATTTTTGCCTGTTTCCAAGGAAGGTTTTTCACGCTTTGTCATCTCTACTACCCCGAACTGTCATTAATGGATTCTTATACCAATTTCAGGTTGAAATATTGCTCGTCCGCATGTTTACCCGCGGATTCAAGGAATCCGAAGGGAAAACACGCTACTTTCCCGTGAAGAGACGCGCTATTTCAAACCAGGCGCGAATTAACGGATAAACTCGTGCAATCAGTATAGCAGTCAATATCACAGACGCTAAAATCGTTTTTGTGCCACTTTCATTGGGCTTTGGGGCTTGTACGAATTTTTTATGTCAACTCGAAGTGGCACGGGCATCTTGGTCGCGATTATCCACGGGCAAGATGAGACCGCTGAGAAAGTTTTTGGATAAGGGGTGCTAGCACTGAAGTCATTGATAGCGTTATGGATAGGGTCTTGACTGGTTTGAG
>JAFGTN010000716.1 GCA_016934075.1 Pirellulales bacterium | reverse complement strand
TCGTCCTTGATTCTTCCGCGACAGCGCTGGTGCTCTCCAGCGACCAGCGATATAAAAAGGGTAGGTAGGTATCAGGTAGGATAGCCATGCTGGGGGGTTGACAAGCGAATGCAAAGAATAACTTCTAATGGCAATCGCTAAATTTGATTTTACGCGAGATGACACTCCAGTCAATAGAAACATGATAGCCTGCAATCCAAAGTTTAACCGATTGGCTAAAATAAGTCGAAATCTAGAACTTATTCGGTTACAATATTGGCTCAATATGGCTGCAAGCTCTATTTGTATAGCGTATATTGTTTATATATCCTATATTAACATCACGCGTTACAATGAACACATTTGTTGTTATGAGATACACTAAAAACGTAGTGTCTGATACGCGCTCGAGTTTGAAACTGTGCAATCATTTTCAGGAACGTCGTGTGCTTTCTTTAAGAATGTGTTTTGAAACGGGTGCCACTGCTGGCTTATCCAGCAGTGCAGAGTGCCTGTTCCTTAAAAACACTGCTGGACAAGCCAGCAGTGGCACTCACAGACCACTAAACGCCGCTCTAAATAAAAGACAAGGCCGACTTATTGCGGTTTGCGCACTTGTTGCCTTGTTAGTTGTGTTTGATTCAAACACCCAGGCTGCGGATAAATCAGACGCGGCAAAACCAGCAACCGAGAAACCAACCACCAAGCCCGCCGAGGGAACTGTCACCAAGCCGCAACCTACACCAACAGTCGCAACTCAAATGTCGGCTGCCGGCACTTCCGAAACTGATGTCGAAGGTGAGAGCCTAACGGTGGAACCACTTGTCTCGGCCAAAATACTACGTTATGCCGACCGCCTGGTTCGGCGCTATGATACCAATCACGATTCGCAGTTACAACAGAGTGAATGGAAGGCGATGCGCGGAGACCCGCGACTGGCGGACTTCGACAGTGACGGGATTATCACCCTCGAGGAAATTGCTCGTCGGGTTGCCCGATATGGCTACCGTCGCAAGATCCGACTGATTTCCAAGCCCTTGGAAGTATCTACACCCTCGCCCACGCTGTTGCAACCGATAACCACACCTGTCACGGACGAGAAAGCAAGCGAGACCGCGCCCGCCGATAAGCCCGCCGGAGGCGAGTCGAGTCCCAACGTCACTGAGCAGGTTCCGCCCAAGCACGACTATCGACCGGGCCAACGCTTCTATGTTGCCCCCAGGCACCGCGTCCAAGGACTGCCCGGCTGGTTTACCAACCGAGACGCCAACGGCGACCAGCAAATCAGCATGGCCGAATTCGCATCGAAGGCAACGCAGTCGGACATGAAAGAGTTCGCCAGATACGATGCCAACGGCGATGGAGTGATCACCGCCAAGGAATGTGCCGGTAAGGCGTCTTCGGACACATCCACACTTCCGAAAAGTTCGGATGAAGGGGAGAAAAAGAGTCCTTAACGACCAGGTCGACGCCGGCGTTTTATCGTTTTCTGAAGCGCGGCGCCCAGCGCCTGCTCCACTCGCGATGCGTTCGCCTTTTGCAACGAGATGATTTTCAGACCGCGGGCCGATTCGTCGCCGGCGGCCGTGTCCAGGGTTTCGACCAGATCTTCGATCTGTTTTAACAAAGCCTGATCGGCTACCACAATCAACGAATTACTCATAGTGTCGACCGAGACACGCGGAGACCAGCGGCTTGAACGCGAACCATGAGATCCGTTCCTTGAAATCGCGGAAAGCTGCGCACTGAACACCTCTCGCACGACCTGTTCCACCCGCGATGCTTCGGTATTCTTCACGGGGATCAAGGTCGGTTGCTTGGCCTGTAGCGATTCGGGCGACTCAGGCGCGTCCAGAATTCGTACCATGCTTTCGATAGTTTCCCGATCGGCGCGATTCCCCTTGACCACAATCGCATTGAGGCGGTCGTCGGCAACGATCATTGTACGGTTTTGGCTATGTTGCCAACGCGGCCTCATCTGCACCATCACCTCTTGCAACCGCGTGGCGAGACGAACAGCATCGGTATTCTGCAAGGGGAAGACGCCGATGTTACGCCCATAGGCATACTGGGGAGCCAGGCTGCGAAGCAGCGACTCCATTTGTTCCAGCGCCTGTGGATCTTCCGATTTGACGGTAATGGCGTTTGTTCCGACGATCAAGAATACGGGCGCGTTGGGATCGGTTTTTTCTTCCTTCACGGTAGCCGGTTGCTCTTTCTGATCTGTTGCGCCCTTTTCGTCTGCTTTCTCATCGCTCATGCCGACCAGTCGAAACACCGTGCTGTTGTTAGCTCCACGCACGGCGGACTTATCCGACGTTTTTTTAGCCGGCTTTTCCGGTTCGACTTTCTTTGCGGGTTCGCTCTTGGCTGGTTTTTTCTTTTCAGTCTCTTTCTTTTCCGGCTTTTTCGCGTCGTCTTTCTTCTTGCCGTTTTTTATTTCAGCCTTTTTTGCTTCCATCTTTCGTGCTTCGGCATCCACAACCTCGATCGGATTGCCTCTAAGCTGCGGCCAGATCCGTCGAATCTCCTCGATCGTCGAACGGGTATCGCCACGGAAGGGTACAACCCGCATGTTGCGTTGTTGCTCGGCGGTTACGTTTTTGAGGTTGGTCTCACCCATCTGCGCCAACAGTTTGCGAATTTTTTCGTGTTGTTCCTTGGTAGCGCTGACAAACAACTGCTGCGAATCCTCGTCTACATCGACAATCGGGGCGGTGGGATCATAGCCAAATCCGCTCGAATCGAAGAGCCGGTCTATTGCCAGAGTGGCCGTGGACGGGTCGATGACGTTGAGCTGAAAGATTTCCAACGTCTGCTCTTCGGTCCGCATCCGATCGATAGTCTCTCGAATAATCTCGTGGTGCTTAGGCCGGGCAATTGCCACGAGCTGGTCGCTGCGCGAATCGACCGAAAGTTGCACTTTTGCAATATCCTTTTCCAGCAGCTTGCCGAGCACATCTTCCAGCGCTTCGGAATCCACGTTTTTGAGCGAATAGACCTCGACCGTGGGGGCGTCTTCCGCGACGCGCCCCTTTTCAACCTCAGCGATCAGGGCTCTGATCTTCTCGTGGTCCCGGGGCGTGGCCAAGGCCATTATGGATTCATTTTCGGCATCGAGAGAGAGCTGGATCTCCGGCCGACCTTGAAAGAAAGCTCGCAACATGGGAAACAGCTTGGCGGGATCGGCCGAAGTGATGCGATGCGCTTCGAGCTTGGGCGCCTGGTCGGAGTCGCCTTCACGATCGATCTGTTCCACGGCTGCCTTGATCTTTTCATGATCTTCGGGCGGGGCGCTTACGGCCAGGGAATGGTTTTCCACGTTGACTGCCATTTTCGCCGTAGGTACAAGCTCGGTCAACACGGTCATTGCCGTACGAGGATTGGCCGTGCGGAAATAGTATACGTGGGTGACCGGTTCACGAATTTTGGTCATCTGTTCAACGATCTGAGCGATCTTTTTATGATCGGCGGGTGTTGCCCATGCGGTCAACTGACGCGGGTCACCACCCAAGATCAGTTTGGCTTCCGGCACGGCCTTCCGCAACGACGGCAATGCCGCGGTGAAAGTTCCGTTTTTGAGAGTGTATACTTGCGCGGTAGGCGCGTTTTCGCCCAGTTGATCTTGCGTCAGCCGCTTGACCGCTTCGGCCAGACGTTCATAATCTTCGTCACTCACCCACGCAATCAGTTGTCGAGTATCCGTGCCCACCGCGAAACTGGTGTCCGGGAATGCTTCGGATAAAACCTTGATGGCTGCCGAAGCGGTGGTGGTTTCCAGCGTATAAACGACCATTTTGCCCGGCTGCTGCTTGGTCATCTCGTCGACGATCTTTTTGATCTTCTCTTGATCGGCGGGCCGCGCCCAGGCAACCAACTGGTTGGGCTTGGCGCCCATGGTGAACAAGGCGCCCGGCACGATCGTGCGCAGGCCGTCCATAACGCGAGCGGCAGGCACGGCTCCAACTTGGTAGACGACCGGAACAGAGGCCGACTCGCCGGTCTCGCTTTTGGAGATCTCGTCGACTGCCGCTTTGATTATGGCGTGGTCGTCATCGGTCGCCCAGACGACCAGTTTGTTGGGATCGGTACCGACACTCAGTTCCGCTCGCGGCGCGGCTAGGCGCAGAGCGGGCAAGAGGCTGGCCGCCGTGGCGGATTCAACCGTGTAGACGACCATCTTGGCGGGCGATTTCGTGTCCACCGCGTCGACTATCTGGGCGATTTTTTCATGATCGCCGGGACTAGCCCAGGCGGTCATCTGACGCGGATTGCTACCCAATATCATACTGGCCTCGGGCACGGCCGTTCTCAAAGTCGCTATTACATCGGAAAAGCTGCCCGTTTTGAGCGTATAAGTTTTCGCGGTGGGCGCGTTTTCACCCGATTGGTTCTGCGACAATTTTTCTACGGCCTCGGCCAGACGAGCATGGTCTTCATCGCTTGCCCAGGCAATGAGTTGGCGGGCATCTTTACCGGTCGCGAAACGAGTGTTGGGAAAG
>JAFGTN010000072.1 GCA_016934075.1 Pirellulales bacterium | reverse complement strand
GCTCGAAGGCGGCCACCAACGTCGTGTAGCTTACGGAGCCGACCTTCAGCACGCCATCCTTGACCTCCCCAAACTCCAGCACCTGGGCCTGCGGCATGTAGTTCGTGTACGCGTACTGGGTCATCCAACTGCCGAAACGCTCGTCCCACGCCACCAGGTCCTTGGGATATAGCGTCAGCACATCGACCTTGCGATGTTCCATGTTCTGCACCAGACCGTATGACCACTGCGGCCAGGTTCCCCAGGCATCCTTGAGGGCCGAGCGGCGATCATGGACTTCACGGGGCATGCCCCAGTGTGCCGCGTATGCATTTCGAACCCGATTGATCGTTCCCAATGAACTAGCCAGCGAGAAGCCCCAGTAGTTCCGATCGAGCCACCCGCACTCGGCCGTATCGTTGCCCGTACCGTGCAGGAATTCGCACCACTTGAAGTAGTCGCTGCAAGCGGTGGCCGACTGGTGTACTGTGTTCGAAGCCAAAAATCGCGGTGTATAATCGTATTTCCATATCCACTGCCCGTCCTCGGTAGCGTCGACGTGGTCGATGGTCGGACTCTCCGCCCATGTTGCATGCGCCTGGGATTTCACGGGATGCCCCATTTTTTCTTCCAGGTAATTTTTCGCTCCGGCGAACAACTCGACCACTCCGTCGCCCAGCATATCGAAATAGCGACTACGGAGTAGCGCCGTACGTGCAATATCCCGCGGCGAGTCGCCCATCACATGCATCGCCCCGCTCTTGGCGGTCAGGTTGTTGACCGTATCGTTCTGCCCGCGACAAAAGTAAACCAGCCACTTGGCAAAGTCTTCGTACTCCGGACCATAAGCCTTGGCAAATTGCTTAGCAAAACCCGGCGAGACATAGCGCAGCGCGAACTCGCCATGGTCGTGATGCCTGGAGTATCCCCAGTCGCCCTGAATATGCATCTCGTCGGCGTACAAGGCGTTGAAATGGACGCCCGCCGCTATATATCGATCGATCAGTCCCCGCAAATAGCCCTCGGCCGATTCGCTGAAGTAGTCCATTTCCGGCGTTTCATACAACTGCACAACCAACACCCGGTCGCGGTTTCCGATATCGCTTCTGCCTTCGCCCCGTATGCGCACGCGAACGGCCCGGTATCCCACCGGGCTGTTTGGAGCTGCTCCCCTGCGCAATCCATCAAATACCTGCACCTTTGCCGTTTCGGAAATGTCGACGATATCTTCCGGCTTCACAACATAATACGGCGTATTATGTAACCGCCGCTCGCGGAAAGCGAACACTCGCACTCCGGCATCTTTCAAGTTGACGGTTCCCTTGTTGTTGGTCCAGGCGAGCTGTCGCCAAAGCTGAACACTGTAGTTTCCAGTCTTAGGATCACGCAAACCTTTGCGATAGTGCATCCAACGCCCGCATTCACCCGTTTCGTCAGCATACCCATGTCCAATTTCCAGCGGGCTTAGCACACTCAACTTCATGCCCAACCCATGTTCCTTGGCAACCGCCGCGACCTTACCGATAAGTTCGATATACCTGGATGTATCAGGCCATAGGAGTCGGGGTTTGTCGGCAAACTCGCGGCGATATTGTACCCAAAAGTAGTCGAAGGCCACCGAAAGCGTACGGCTGCCTCGCTGCTCGGCCTGCCGGCACGCCTGACGCAGAGAATATATCTGTGGCGTTTTACTGACCGACAAGTTGATCGGCTCATCGGGATTCGCCGCAAGCTGCTCTAGTTGCGAGTCTCCCACCAGGGTGATACCGGAGTATGGCTCCTGAAAAGACCAGGGATAAGGATAGGCCAACATCTCCGTCCGGTATGTTTCCGCTGCCGCAAGATATCGTCCCTGTGACAAACCTGAACCAAACACGATGAACATCAAAACCAAGATGCGGAAAAAAATCAATTGTCATTCCTTCAAACAGATATAATCATGGAAGAATTAAATGCGAGCCGCGACTTCGATGTTGCTTCGATACATTCTGAAACATATTTTCAGAACTTGTTCCGGTTCAATAATCCCGAAATGGTCCGCGCGGCTCCGCTTCCGCCATTTGTTTTTTCCACGCGGAGAAGCGGCCTTTGACCATCTTCAGCACCTCGGGCTTTTGCTTGGAAAGATCGTTTTTCTCGCCCAGATCGGCGGCAAGGTCGAACAGCCCGCTGCCTTTGGCAGAGTCTACCCATTTCCAATTGCCTACACGGGCGGCGCGATCTCCGCGGCGCTGCCAGAACATTTCTTTGCGTGGGGATTTGGTCTTGCCTTCCAGAACCGGCATCATATCGAAGCCGTCGAGCACGATGTTTTCCGGAGCCTTCAAGCCGGCCGCTTTGAGCAGCGTGGGGAAGATCTCCAGCGACGTAAGCTGTTCGTCGCAGACCTTACCCGCCGGAATACGGCCGGGCCAACGCACCAGGCAAGGCACTCGTACGCCGCCCTCGAAAAGCAAACCCTTCCTACCTCGCAAGGGCCTGTTATCCGCAGCGCCGCCTCCGCCGTTGTCGGAGAAAAAGATTACGATCGTGTTTTCGGCCAGCCCTTTTTTGTCCAAGAGGTCCAACATTCGCCCGATCGCTCGATCCATCACGGTCACCGAAGCCATGAACTGTACGCGGCGTTTCCGCGACTTGCTCTTGGGCTCGCCATATTCACGGCAGGCTTCTTCCGGCGCCAGGATCCACTTTTTCTCGCGGTCTAGGTTGGAAGCCATGTGCGGGGCGTTGAAGGGCACATAAAGAAAGAACGGCTCGCCCCGGTTCTCCCGCAAAAACCGCATCGCCTCGCGTTCGAAAAGATAGGTGCAATAGGTGCCCTTGTCTTCTGTAGTCAGACGGTTGCCGCGCCGCATGGAAGGTACAGTATAGCGCTCGTGGGTCCAGTAGTCGATGCCCGTGTTGGCAAAGCCGTAGAACTCATCGAATCCTCGGGCCAGCGGCAAAAACCGCTTAAGTTGCCCCAGGTCCCACTTGCCGAAGATCCCGGAACGATAGCCGCCTTGTTTGAGAACTCGCGGCAGGAGCACCTCGCGGGTATCCATGCCGCCGATCATCTCGGGCGAGACGGCGTAACGGTACTTGTCCATAACCACACCGAAATCGCAAACGTCGTTGCGGTACATGTCATATGTGCCGTTGCGCTGCGGATATCGTCCGGTCAATAGACTGCCCCGCGACGGCGTACAGGCGGGCCATGCCACCGAAAAATCGGTCAGCCGGGTACCTTCATCGGCCAGACGATCGAGGTTAGGTGTTTTGATCTCCGTGCCGCCGTAACAACCCAGGTCGTTATAACCTTGGTCATCCGACACTATTAGGAGAATGTTGGGACGCTCGGCTGCCAGTAACATCGAGGCCGCGAGGAAACACAACGGTAAGGTCAATAGGTAAACAAAAGATCTAATCATGGCCTGAGTATCCCATAAAACATGCTTGGAGTCAAATATCAGTGATAGAATAATGGATACCCCGTCGCCATAAGGCGACAGGGCATATTCTCCAGATTATATACTATTTGCTCTCCTTATGTCGGCTCACTATGAATATGGTGAAAAAACCAAAACACAACAAACACAACATGCCTGGTTCAGGCACTCCGACAGTTCCTTCAAAAATACCCTGAGGCTGACCTGACTCCTGAACCTCAAAATAATATTCAAACGTTTCACCGGCCGGAACGTACAACTGTACAAAGTCCAGTGTTGAGACCTGAGATGAAGAAACAATATCGAATGTGCCTCCAAGAAACGTTCCAAAACCGAACGGGGAAACGCCGTTTTCCGATGGGCTGCAACCAACAGAATAAGTAATTTCAGATAAACCTAACAGGAAATGTGTATCCACTTCCGGACTAGGTTTCAGTAATCCCCAGTCATTATAAGTTGCAGTTGCCGTAATTGTCCCTACACTCATATCCTGATAGAAAGTACCTGTGAAACCCGGCTCCCCCCCAGTTCCAACATTGATGGCATCAATAACCCCACTGTCAGCCGATAATGTTCCTACGATCAAATCTAAACTTCCGCCGCCGGCATACGCGTCAGCGTTAGCCGCATTAGGTGTAATAGTCCAATCCAATGTTAAAGTAGCCTTCGCATTGGCCGCCAAAACAGAAACAAGCACTACTGCACAAACAAGAGACTTCTTCATAGCTTTCTCCAATACAAACAAAGAGGGTAACAGAAAAAAACTTCCTCTACATTGACGCCGGGGAAGAAGACGTAAGAACTGCCCCGCGTACACATGTACACTACGTCTAAGAGAGAATTCACCCGACAGTATATGCCTGACGTCACAGAGGGTCAATCAGGAGGCACTCCATATTGGTAAATGCTGCCCAACTCAGCATTTACGCAAAAAAAGCGATTCCCAAGCCGATTGCTTCGACTGTTTGAGTTCCGGCTATTTGCCGTTTTTAGTACCGCCTTCAGGCGGAATATTTCGAATATGTTCCGGCAAAACGAAAAGATAGGGAAAACCCACTCGCTGACACAACCACCAAAGGGCCAAGGGAAGATAGATGCCCGCGATCATGCCGGCCACCAGGTGTATCCAGATACTCTCAATACCAAACACCTTGGCGAGCACCATCCGCACGGCGGCCATAGCGATGGTGTGGGCCACGTAGATCTGCAGTGTCAGGGCGCCGAAGCGCCGAAGCACATCCAACCACCTTCCTCTGGCCAACAATTCACCGGTAGTGAAAAGCATGCCGATACCCAATAGAGCCAACAACGGCTCGGTCACCAGTAACAACATAAACCGCTTTTCCGTCACACCGTCGGGCAACTCAAGCGGCGTCAGGCACCACACACCAAATGTGAGCAATATAGCGCAAGCAACGGCCGAAACAGCCAGCCATTTGCTCGATACGTTGTCGGTTCTCGTAATCGCCGCCTGCGAAATGGCCACGCCCACTCCGAAGAAGATCATGTCCTTGCATAACCATACGATCGGACCCCACGTACCGTCGGGCAGGAACGGACTTATCAGATAGAGCGCTATGGAAAAAGCCAGAATCGCCAACGGGCTGAACTTCAATGCCCGCAGTACGGCGAAGACCAACAGCATCGCGAATAGAGCATAGAGAAACCAGAACTGCATGATGGGGTGATATGTGATCGTCAACAAATCCAGCCAGGAGACCTCATGAGTGGTTCTTCCGGCCATCACTAACATGAGCAGAATCTGAATTATACTCCAGAGAAAATAGGGATACACGATACTGCGCAGCTTGACGGCCAAAAAATCTCTTGCCGTTCGTCGCGAGGACTGCAGGGAAAGCAACCCGGAGATAAAGAAAAACGCCTGCATGTGGAAGGCATAAATCCAATCGACCGTAAACCGGGACAAGGTCAAGTCGTCGTTTTGCGGCGCCGCATCGCCGTCGACCAATCCCAAGCCAAAGAGCAGATGCCCCAGGACGACCAATACAATGGCCATGCCTTTTACATAGTCGGGCCAGGATATTCTATTTTGCGTAGCACTCAAAGGTGGCTTACTTTCCATGGAAAACGTATTGTCGCCGGTAATTTACACATGTAATGGGCGACGGTCGCAATTCAAAAACTTACGAAACATTTACTTCACTTGAGAACCCAAATAAATACAAATCGGCAAAACACACTATTAGAAAGTAGCACTTTTTCCCGATTGGAAATGCACGGTGGAGTGCAGGATAAATCGATAATTGGTATTACCGGTTACCTGCCGGGTATCTCATATTGTCCTGTATGTCCCAATAATCCAATCGACCACCTCCTTGCATTTCCGGCACCTCACATAACATCAACGAATCAGAGCGTATCCATGTTCGTTGTAATGCTGTAAGGGAAGGAACACATCAACGGAATAATGTCTGGTGGGGGGGATACGTAAAATGATACTTTACATTCCCCCCCATCGTTGTCGGGGAAATGCTTGACATACCATTATCTTCTTTGTATTATTCCTTTTGGTTTCCATTAATTACCGGATTCGGAACGCTTGGAAAAGCGAACGCATTATATATTCACACCCAAGCTTCTATGATGTTGGGTGCAGCGTTGAGGTAATGCGATTCAAGGTTGGGTTGCGATGTGCCGGTAATCCGCGCATGAATGTTTTTGTCATTTCTCTATGGCATTAAAACAAATCATCCGCACGGCGGCGCGACACCGCCCTCGAACCCATTCTTGGATGCACAATCACATTCGTTACATAATTGTTCCAGCGTTATGCGAATGCACTACCGGAACTCAACAGCAAGGAAGGAGAACTGTTTCAGAGCTTTCGTGGGCACGGAGGTTGCCGGACCATTGTCGGTAATCCAAAGGGGTGTGGATATTTCAACTATCAATACTTTTCCAAAGGAGATCGTTCGATGAAAAAAACTTGTACTTTTCTTTGCGTAGGTGTGATTCTTGCTTTCGGTTCCGTGCTCCAGGCGGACGAAGGCTTCCCCGATCCGATCTCCATCGATCGCGAGTCGCCGTCGGTCGCATTCGGTAGCACTATCGGGGACATCTATGACTGGGTAGGTCCTCCAGGATCCGGCTGGGATGCTGGTGGCCCGGGACCTGTCATCCATGTGCAAGATATCACGTACGGACTCTCAACCAATGACAATAACGACGCGCATTCCCGTGGCGATTTTGTAGATGATGGTCAATTTGCACTGCTGTCGATCTACTTCTCAGGCCACGACAACCGTTCACTTCTTTCCGGCGATGTCTCCATGGGACTTCCCAACACCGACTACCTTAACCAGGCGGTAAGGAACCAGGCCGCCGGTGACCGGTTCATGCTGAATGGCATGACTACTCTAAGCCCTCAGGCGGTGATGTTAGGTGCTGGGCCTTCCGGTGTCTCGCTGCCCTTCTATCCAGGCGCAAATGGCAATTACCCGATCAACTTGCTCAGCGCCAACCAAACCAACTACAATGAGATCCCCTCACTTCCACCAAACGTATTTAATGCTTACTCCGCGCCTGCGGGATCGGACGTCCAGGACGATATGGACGCATTGGAACTCATGGCATTCGATCTGAGTGGTGACCGGGTGCATGACGTGCCCATTTACCTCAGCCTCGACAGCATAAGCCCAGGCCTGCTCGGGCCAACGCCATCCGGAGCCGATATCTACGTATCTCCTGCGCCAGCCGCGCCTCCGGGAAGTTACCATGTCTATGCGGAATCGACACAGCTTGGGCTCGATCTCACCCCCGGTGCCAATCAACTTGATGAGGTGGATGCGCTGGTTATCTGGGCCAGCAACCACGATCTAGTCAATCCTGGAACGGACTACGCCCTCTTTTCCCTGGCACCATCTTCACCGACGTTGTGGGGTGGAGATGGTCAACCCGGCATGGCCGGGGTTGATGACGACGGCCTCAACGGCCCCGATGATTTGGGAGAGGTCGGTTTTGGTGACGATATGTCACCGGCGGATATCTTCGTTACCGACTTCAGTGGCGCATTTAAGCTATACCTCGCGGCCAATACGATCGGGATGCGCAACACCGACAACGTGGATTCACTCGATGCCGAGATTCAACTCCAAGATCCTATTGACAGTATGCCAGGCTCACCAATGGGCCCAACCGTTATGGGTGATTTCAACCTGGATGGACAAGTAGATGTGAGCGACCTCGGTATCCTGGCCGGCAACTACGGAACACCCACCGGTATGAAGTGGGCCAACGGCGATGCCGATGGAAACGAAGCCGTGGACGTCAGCGACCTGGGTGCCTTGGCAGGCTGGTACGGCACACACACTGCTGCTGCTGCCGCAGCCAGCGTGCCCGAACCGAGCACGGTAATCGTTTTGCTTTCGGGACTAGTCGGGCTTGCCTTCTTCCGTATGAGGTAGACTCGGGCGCGAAAGTTGTAATAAAATCACAAAGGGCCGGTCGGCGCAAACCGATCGGCCCTTTTCTCGTGTTGTTTATTTCTGGACTTTTGCAAAATTGTGTATACCGATAAAATGCGCTCATATATTCCCGATCGCCCGTATTGGGCGAGTTGGTAATGTATCCGTGAGAACCGTTGGTATAGCCACAAACCATGAAGCCGCCGCCAAAAGAAAAACCCCCCAAGCAGTAGTACCGCTTGCGGGGCTTTGAATTGCGTTAGTGAGGCTGAAGGGACTCGAACCCTTGGCCTACGGATTAAAAGTCCGTTGCTCTACCGACTGAGCTACAGCCTCTAAGTTGTTTTATGTCAAGTGTTTTCGCAACACTCTCTCCGCGCTAGTCAGCCGGCCGGACAAAAATATCCAGCGGTTTTATGACACCAAACTTCTCGGTAACCTTACACCGGACACCCTTCCAGGCCGGGCAAGAAGGCTAGTATCCATAAAAAGGCATACCGTGACAAGCCCTCCAGCAAGAAACCACAGCCCTAACCTCCACCATCAGGGGGAGCGGAAGACCTTTTCCTAAAAAACCTTCGACCGATTGATATATATTCTATTAGTAGCCGTGTTCGTCGACCAGATCGCGATAGATGGCTATACGATCCTCGTCCGCCAATGGTGGAACCTGGTCGCCGGCGTTGGCGATCAAACGCGGGCCGCGATCTTTTAGGGCGATCCACTCCAGCGCGGCTTGCTTGAACAATTCTAAGTCACTATCCGGCAGCCAAAGGTTCGGGGAAACGCCGCCGGAGAGAATGAATTCGTCGCCGGCTTCGTTGCGGCACTGTTGCGGGCTCAAATCACCCATGGGCCGCGGCGTAACCGCGTCGGCACAATCGGCACCAACATCTCGGATCATCTGCAGCGCGCCTTTCAGTTTGCCGTCTATGTGTACCGCCACGAACTTGCCCGCCTTGTGCAAACGACGGATGGCTTCTCGATAATAGTCGGCCGACCACTGCTTGAAGAAATGCGGCGGCTGGACATCGCTGGAGAAGTTATCACCCATAACCACGAACTCGACCGGCGAATCGACCAACATGTCTATACAGTTGAGGTTACTGGCATTAATCCGGTCGACCGTATCGCGCATCGTCTCGGGCCAATCCATTGCGGCGTACATCACACCCTCGACGCCCAGCCAATAATTCAACAACTGGCCCATGCCGCTATAGCCGATGCCCACATAAACCACGCCCATATCACCCACGGCGTCGACCCAATCCTCATAACGATCCCAAAGGGGAGAAAAGGTTCGACGTTCCAGCGCATCGGCCAGAATCTTCAGGTCTTCTTCACTTTTTACTCCCCACTCGGAAACGCCCCACGCATACGTGGCTTCTTCCCAAACTCGCGATCGACGAATCGTACCACCGGGTGTTTGGTGCGACCATGTAATCGTGCGGCCGTCTTCGCTTTTTGTGACCGTGGTCACGACATCCTCCGGATCCGACACGGTATAGAAGCTGCCCAGATTCGGCATATAAAAACCGACTCCCTGGCGCTTGTGATAGTCGATCAGTTCGTACTCCGGCTTGTCGTACGATCGGCTCAAGTCCCAGGGCAAGCGGTTCTTATGATAGAACCAGTGTGAAAGGTCCAGCATAAAAGGAACCTGATCCGGGGTGCAACCGCGATAAACGGCTTCGATACGCTGCTTGGGAGTCATGGGAAAAAGCTCCTGGACGAAAAGCAAACCTAATTTATGTCCTCGCACAATAAACTGTCGCGCATGCCGTGTCAATGAAACAAGCATTAAGGGGCGGCAGATAAATAACTTTCCGGTTTGTGGTGCGGCCATCCTGGCTGCACAGGGCAGGCTGGAAGCCTGCACCACAAGTTATTATTCGGCCGCCCCTAAATACGCTAAATCATCCAACCGTCTCACAAGTATAGTAGGCGGGAGTGGGGTTTCAGCTTGGATTATTCAAGTGTTGTGAGCGGAGTGGCGCTAGCCACCGGCCCCGTTGATTGACCGTTTCACTGCAAAAGCCGGAGGCTAGTGCCTTGCCGCTCACGAAAATGGGAGGTCGAAGCTGCAATACTCTTACTTGAAGCACTTGCCAATCGCGGAAAATGCCCTATCGTAGAGTTACCCTCTAGAAACGATGAAATCGCACACAAAGGAACGTGCTCATGGCGACATCCGAAACCAAACGAGTTCCATCGAGAAAGGCCGTGATCCAACGTTTGAGAAGCCTGCAAAACGCCGGGATTACACACATCCCCAAGGCGTCCCAGAAGTCCGAATCTCCCCAAACCTCAATGGATACTCAACAAATGACTGACGACAACCTTGAAGTAATAGCCGCCGATGTTGCACAATGCACTCGCTGTGCGGAACTTGCTCAAACCCGCACACAAACGGTTTTCGGGGCGGGAAATCCAAAGGCTCGCCTGGTATTCCTGGGCGAAGCACCGGGCGCCGACGAGGACAGGCAGGGGATTCCTTTCGTGGGCAGGGCCGGTCAGTTGCTCACCAAAATCATAGAGGCCTGCACGCTCTCGCGAGACAAAGTCTATATCCTCAATATTCTCAAATGCCGTCCG
>JAFGTN010000715.1 GCA_016934075.1 Pirellulales bacterium | reverse complement strand
ATCACCACCACCGACTTCCCCGACTACTGGTTCCCCGAAGGCCGCAAGGGCCACGTCTCCGACGATATCTCGGCAAACATCTCGCCCGCCATGTACGAACGCTTCAGCCGCCCCTTTCATAACATGATATTCGAAAAATACGGCGGCGGCGGGCTGCACAACTGCGGTCCCAATCCCTGCCTGCAGGGTTACCTCTCGCATCAACCACCGCTCCGCTCCATAGACTTGAACTACGAATACAGCAAAGACGACCTGCCGGCCATCAAGCAGGCCTTTCGCAAAAAGGCACTCGTCTACCTCGGCGGCTTGCCTCCCGAGCCGGAAGAAGCCGTGGAAACCTTCCGCCGGATCATGGAACTTATGGCGCCCAAAGTGGTCGTAATACCGCATGTTGTTCTCCCGCTAAACAAAAATCCAGGTGAACTCTACCGCCGTATGCACACCATTGCCGTGGAGTACGCCAAACGCATGGACTGGGGTTGGGAGTAATTGGACTTTTGCAAAATTGTGAGAATGGAATGACTGACGTTCAAATTCAGAAAACTCCGCTGCCGATCAGCCTCTACTTTATGCCCGAGTGGTGGGATCGCTACTATCATGTTGACGAATCGCGTCCCGCGGAACCGTCCCAGCATGCCTTGGAGTCGTTATACTTGGGACGGCAGCGATTTTTACGCGAGCAATTCGGCCGCTGGGAGATCGGCCAAGAGAAACCCGACCTCGAAGGCGGCCAGATCGCCACGTTGCTGCACAACTGTTACGATACGGTGCCCGTCCTGCTGGGAAGAAATGCAGTGGGCACACGGTCGATACCAAGAGGGGTGAGGGCGAATATCAAATCCTTGGATATTCTTCACAGAATTTAGTGGATGAAAATGATGTCAACTTGCCTTCGGCAAGAGGTTTTTTAGGCATGCGCTAACAAAAGTATATTGACTCAAGACAAACCACAAGGGGATAATTCCATGATCTGGTGAAGCGAAGGCAGTCTGCTGAGGAGCAATCTACCAAAGAATAACCGGATGCTGGCGGGAGAATATTCTCTCAAGGCTCCTCGAATACTCTATGAGCCGGGGAGCTGCTTTTGCATACTTTTGTTAGCCCATGCCTCAAAAACCTTCGTGCAAAGCACGACAATACCATTTTCACCCATTAAATTCCATAAGGAATCTCTTTGAATAATTTAACCGATAACTCCGTTTCAAGCAGCTTAAACCATGAACAATAGCACGAGTTCAAACCTGGCGATCGGGCCAATCGACCGCCAAACCGTTTTCCACCGCGAAGGTGATGCATTTTATCTCAAGCGGCTTTGCGGAGTGTCTTGTGCCGAAAACTTGGCCGAGGCTCAGTCGTTTTTAGGACTTGCCGAATTGGCCACCAGCGCGGGCAAATTCCAGCCCGCCGATTTTCATCTCGTGGATGCAACTTCAGAAAGCGACCATATCAGCGTGTCATGGCAGGTGGGTAAGGAAGACTTGCACTGGGAAAGCGTCTGGACCGTCTGTGCAAACACGGGAGTGACCAGCCGCAAAGACACGCTGCACAACAAGACTGACGAGCCGCTGGTTATCACGCGATGCCGTCCGCGGATTGTTTTTCCCCCATCGCAATGGGAAATCTACGCCCAACAAAGCCGCTGGTGTAACGAGAGCCAAGGCCGCTGGCAACCGCTGCACGCCGGCTGTCTCAAGTTCGGCTGTCTGCCCGGCCGCACATCCGAAGGTGGCTCGCCCTATTGCTGTTTGCGAAATATAGACACACAAGAAGGCCTGGCCTTTCATGTCCTTCCACTGGGAAACTGGTCCATCGAAGTTCGTGCCCGGGCCGTGCAGGACGGACTCCCGTATGCCATCATGAACCTGGGCATGGCCGACGATGATCTCCGCGTCGAACTTTTGCCGGGCCATTCGCTCGAACTGCCCGAAATCCTTATCCAGCCGCTTCCCTCGGGTTTGCCCCATTTGGCCGCCCCCGCATTGCATCAATATATACAAGATCGGTTTTTTACCTCCGCGAAAACCCAAATGCCCATGGTTTACAACACCTGGTTCGATCAGTTCGAAGTGCTGGAACCGTCGAGGCTGAGCGAGCAGCTCCAAGCCGCCAAGGAAGTCGGTTGCGAGGTCTTCGTCGTCGACGCCGGATGGTACGGCCCCGAGGCCGACAACTGGTGGTCGCAGGCGGGCGACTGGCGCGAGCGAAAAACGGCCGCCTTTCGTGGAAACATGAAACAGTTTGCCGACGAGGTCCGCGCCGCCGGGCTGGGTTTCGGACTGTGGATGGAGCCCGAGCGATTCGGTGCCGGCGTGCCCGTGGTCAAAGAACATCCCGACTGGTTTCTGCATGCCGACGGCGAGTTCTCGCGTATCGATCTAACGAATCCGTCCGCGTATAACTACCTTCGCGACGAGATCTCGCGGTTGGTGGAAACTTATGAACTGACATGGATGAAAGTCGACTTCAACTTCCGCCTCGGCCCCGACCCCAGCGGCGGAGAGCTAGCCGGTTATTACAAGGCCTGGTACCGGCTGCTCGACGAGATACGCCAAAAATATCCGCAAACCATCTTCGAAGGGTGTTCCAGCGGCGCCATGCGTCTGGACCTGAACACATTACCCCATTTCGACGGCCACTTCCTCAGCGACACCGTTGATCCGATCGACGTGCTACGGATCTGGCAAGGTTCACTCTTGCGTCTGCCGCCGGGACAGTTGATCAAATGGCTCGTGCTCCGCTCCATCGGACAAACGGTTCCCACCTACACCAAATCCCTGGCCGATTCGCCCGCCGCCATGCTGGCACCTTGCGGGGCGATCTGGGAACCGGCCCGCACGGTCGATCTTGATTTCGCCGCTGCGGCCGCGCTGCCGGGCGTGTTCGGCCTGGGTGGTGACCTGGCCGGTATGCCGCCGGAAGCACGACAGCAGATTGCCCGACACGTGGCATTCTTCAAGCAATGGCGCACATTCATGCGCGGCTGCGAGGCTCATCTTTTAACGCCGCCGCAACTCAAAGAAAACCGGCGGGGGTGGGTTGCCGTGCAATTGACAAACCCGACCAGCACCGACTCGCTATTGTTCTCCTACCGGCTCGACCAGTCGGCCGATAGCCGGACGTTTATCTTACAGGGATTGCAGTCTGATAAAGAGTACCATATCAGCTCGCACATTCCGGCCGACGGCGAAACACGTTCATGCTCCGGAACCGACTTGCTCCAAGACGGATTGAAAGTAACCCTAGCTTCAAAGCACCGGGCGGCTGTGTTTGTGTTGGAAGCCCAATGATCGAGTAAGTATTTAGCAATTTGGGTGGCACTGGCTACATGAAACGCCGTCACTTCTCCAACATCGGCGCCAACTTCCTCTGCAACTCGCGCAGCTCCTCTTCCTGCCCGGGACTGAAAGCGCCTTGCGCATGACCGTAAGTATCCATCCACACAATCAGCCGTCGAAACTCGCCTTCGTCGAGCTTTACCCCGTAGTGACCGCCCTTGGCCTTCAAAAGCCTCGTTAACTTGCTATTTGCCGCCGGGCATTGCCCCACGACAGAACGAGCACGCTCGAACACCAGATTGTGGAGATCCTTATCGCCGAAGTTCAACAAATTGCGATAGGATTTGCCCGCCGTCAGGTCCAACTTCGATGCATTGGCTTCTTTGCTGTTCGCACAGTGGCAGCGAGTGCAATGCCGGTCCAACACCGGTTGCACCAGTTGATCGTATCGCAAAGGCCATGTACCGTCCGGTCCGGGCACGAGCTTGGACGGTTCGCGCGTGGCCGCCAGGGGCATGCTGCCCGATAACGGCGACGAATCGCGCGATTCGTGGCAACCCACGCAGGACATGGTCTGGCCGGGTTGCACATAGGTCAACGTTCGCATGGTCTGTACGGCCATCCCCTCGGTGTCGATCGCCTGGAAAAAGATCGGCACACCCGAAGGGACGCGGAAGAAAGCCGAACCGTCTTTTTCCACGGGCACCTCGCCCAACACGAACTTGCCCGGCTCTTCCCGCGAAACGCCCAACTCGGGCGAATTCATCTGCGGCTGCACCTTGGGCAACACGCCGATCACCAGCAGTCGCTCAATCCGACCTCGCGGCACTTCGCCCAAGCCCTGGTAAACGTCCTGCACCAGCAAGCGGCCTTCCTGCGATCCATTCCAAGCGACCATCTCGGGCATGGTCATGGGACGGCGGCGAGGCCGAATCGGTATGGGATTCATGCTGGATATCTGCGGATCGCGATGTAGCAGTGTAAGGTTGCCGAAACGGTCGTAAAGATATATGCCGGAGGCGTTCATCGGGTTGCGGGGATCGTTGTACTTGAAGAGCGTGTGGGCCGGCAATTGCCGATCACTCCAGGCCACCAGGTAGTAGTCCTCGCTGAGCGGCCAGGGATTGGCGTAGTAGTGTTCGGGCCAGCCCTCGATTTCCGGGTAACAAACCTCGGGCGTAAGCTTGGTCAGCGGCCGATCGAATTCGCTGCCCCGGCCGCGGTCCAGCATCACCAGCGCGCCGCCCGTGATGGAATGGTGGGCCGAAGCCGTAAAGATCAGTCGCTGCGAGTTGGGAATGGCCCGCGCCTCGAAAATGCACTGCGGATGCGTGGTGTAGTTGCCGAAGACCAACTGTGGATTGGTTCCATCAGGATTCGTCGACCAAAGGCTCATGAATGATGTGTTGAAACGATCGATATAATCCCAACGGGCATAGAGAATGCGGCCGTCAGACGCCACTGTCGGCGTCCACTCGAAATTTTCGAAGGCCGAAATCGCCCGCAGGTCTCCACCTTCGCCATCCATGCGGTGCAACGTGTAGACGGACACGGGACGATGGTACCCGCCGCCGCAACGCACGTAGCTGTCGGGCCGCGTTGCCGCGCAACTGGCCGCCGCACTGTCCTTGCCGGCCTGCAGAGCCACGCCTTTACGGGTCGAAAGGAAGACAATTTCGCCATCGGGCAGATACCGTGCATCGAAATCATCGTAACGGCCTCGTGTCAATTGCCGCCTGCCCGTGCCGTCGATGTTCATCTCGAAAACATGATAGAAGGCATCATCGGGCAGATCGTCCTTGGCCGTTTTGTCCCGTATATCGGAAACGTGTTTGTAATAGCGGCAATAGGCGAAAAGAATTTTCTTGCCGTCATAGGATATCTCGGGCCGCAGGAAGTTACCCTTGGGCCAATCTTTCGTCAAGCATTCCAGCCGCGGCTCTTGACTTTTAAAGCCCGAGAGCCGATACACGCCGCCTCCCCCTCGCGACCACCAGCCGTAGTACTGGTCGCTCATGTGCGGGAACATGCCCGGCGCTCGCTTCACAAAAACGATCGAGTCGAAATCCAAGAGCGGGTTTTTCAAGGCCATCTCGCGCACGGCCCAGCGGGCACGAAAATACGCATCGCGCTTTTTATCGATGGGCAATTTATCGGCCGATAACTTTTCGATCTCTTGCAATGTCAATATCTGGCTTGCGACGTCCGTGCCAAGCAGCGTCAGGTTCTCGGCCAATTGCATCCCCCGCTCGAGCACCTTGTCAACAGGATATGTGGGTTTTGTATTTGTCTGGTGGTGACGAACCGACCATTGGCTCACGCTGCTTTGTGTACAAGGCTTGCCCAAGGCGATGTTTTGTTTATCGTCGCCGGCCGCGAAGACCTGAACTTCATCCAAGTGAAAGTAGCTCTTGCCGGGCAATTGCAGCCTAACGTATCGTGCCTGCTTGCCGCTCAGTGATATCAACAGCGGTTTCTTGTCCGTATGGCCGTAGAAGGCCGAATCGTCGTGCTCGTAGACCTGTTCGAAGTCTTGCCCGTCATTCGACAACAGCACGCGAATCCTTGCTGCCCGCGACGCGGCCTCGCACCGATTGTACAACACAATCCGGCCCAACCGTGTCGAATGGCCCAGGTCGACTTGCCACCAAGGCTCGTTTTCGAGGTCCGTGTGAAAACCCCACTTACCGTCGATCAGGCCATCCACCGCTCCAATCGCGTCCTGCTCGGGCTTCACGGTCGTACTGTTGTCCATCGGCCCGTGATTTCGCAACTCGTCCTGGCGGAGCCAGTCGGCCTCGATCTGCTTGCGCCAAGCGTTTACCGGTTCGCCACGGGCGGCTTGCGGGGCCGGTGACAGCAGCGTGGTACAAGTTACTATACCGAGCGAAAAGAAAATAGCCACGATTTTCATGATCCGTATTCTCCATAAAGGCGAAAGAGAATGGATTCTGTATTGAACTTCCGACTCACAGGTAGTGAACATTGTATCATATCGGCTCTGTCTCTGTCCAATAGGCTTTTACAGTCATATACCTACTTGACTCCGAACTCCGCGACAATTATTCTCAAAACACTTCGAAATCCCTGGGGTATAACGAAAACATACTTATAGAAGGTAATCATGTCCGAATCAAAAGAAAAAGAACCCTTCCATTGGCAGTCTGCTATCAGTTACAAAACCCGAGAAAGAATTGTCGTACGCGGTTACGATGTGAACGAATTGACGGGCAACATCAGCTTTGCCGAGATGCTGCACCTGGTCTGGAAGGGGGAGTTACCACAACCGAATGTCGCTAAAATGATCGACGCTCTTTTGGTCTGCTTCGCCGAGCACGCCATGTCGCCGTCTTCCGCCTCGGCTAGGATGGTGATGTCCGGTGCGGGCTACATCATGCCCGCATTGGCCGGCGGTGTTCTCAGCATCGGCTACACCCACGTCGATGCTCACGAAGCCGCCGCAACCTGGATAGCGGCAAGCGACTTGATGAAAGAGAAAGGCTGGACATTGGAGGAAACGGCCGATTTCGTCGCCAAAGGAATCAGAAGCAAGGAAAAAGACGACGCCTTTGTGAGACGTTTCGGAGAAAGAAAAGTCATACCCGGATGGCATCATCCGCAACACATCCGCGACTTGCGCTCCCCACGCATTATCGAATTGGCCGAAAACCTGGGCGTGGCGGGAGAGCACGTGAAGTTTGTCGTCGCGCTGGAAAATGCCACCGAGAAATACTGGGGTCGAAAACTCTACATGAACGTTTCCGGTGCCATTTCTTCCACGCTGGTGGACATGGACTTCAATCCGGACGAGTGTCTGGCTTTCTGCGCAATTGCACGGTCTGTGAGCATCACGGCTCATTGCATCGAAGAGAAAACTAGAGAAAAGGGATGGAGGGCATCTTCCAGTTCCATCATTACTCAGCCGCTCGATCTGGCCCTGCAGAAACCCGACTACTACAATGGTCCAGAGGATAGGAAACTGCCCGAAGAAAGAATCGTCGAACCCTTGGAACGAGCGCCCTACCACTACATGGATCAACCAAAGGACTAAGCCGGTGGCATCCGGCCACGCGGGTATGTTATAATAGGCTGTCTCTCCAACCATCCCCAAGCCAATAGGAGTAATTCCAATGAAATCGCTCGCTACTCTGCTACTCATCTCGATCTGCCTGGCTTCGGCAACACTCTCCATTGCCGCGGAGGCCTCCCGACCTAATGTGCTTTTCATCATCTCCGACGACTTGAACAATTCTCTGAGTTGCTACGGGCATCCTATCACAAAGACACCCAATATCGACAAGCTTGCCGCTAGAGGCGTGCGCTTCGAAAACGCCTACTGCCAGTTCCCTCTGTGCGGCCCCAGCCGAAACTCGATGCTCACCGGTTTGCATCCCAACAGCACGGGCATCCTCGCGAATTCGCAAATCTTCCGTCAAACCATCCCCTCGCACAAAAGCTTGCCGCAGGCGTTTCGCCTGGTGGGATACTTTGCTGCCCGCATCGGCAAACTGTATCACTACAATGTTCCCACGTCGATCGGAACCAACGGGCACGACGATCCCGGCTCCTGGGAAATGGAGCTGAATCCGGCCGGTTGCGATCGGCTGGAGGAAGAGCCGCATATCTTCAGCCTGCTGCCCGGCCGGTTCGGCGGCACGTTGAGTTGGTATGCCTCGCCGAAAAGCGACAAGTACCATACCGACGGTCTGCTCGCCGCCGATGCCCAATGGGTCTTGGAGCGCTGCGCGCGCCAGAAGGATCGTCCGTTTTTCCTGGCGGTCGGATTCTACCGACCCCACACGCCCTACGTCTCGCCGAAGCCGTATTTCGATCGTTACGCGCTCGAGGACATGCCGGTTGTCAAGGGCGTGAAGGAGGATCAGGCCGATCTGCCGGCGCCCGCCTTGGGCAGCTACAAGCAGGAACAGGACAAGCTCACCGACGAACTGCGGCGCGAGTGCGTGCAGGCTTATTACGCCAGCACGACGTTCATGGACGCACAGGTCGGCCACGT
>JAFGTN010000714.1 GCA_016934075.1 Pirellulales bacterium | reverse complement strand
TGGCAAGCAGCCAGTGCCACCCTCTAGTTGTTTTAATTGCGGGGACGGGCTTGAAAACAGGCAGAACTGTTACGTTCTTCGCCGATCATTTCGGCAATCGTTGCGGCCGCGCCTTCGAGGTCGATCATTTCGGCTTCTGACTCCCAACGCCATTTAATTTCCAGTTTGCCCTCTTTCAAGCCGCGCGGGCCCAGCACGATTCGCAGGGGGATTCCGATCAGGTCGGCGTCTTTGAATTTGACGCCCGCCCGGGCATCGCGATCGTCGATCAAGACGTCGACTCCGGCCGCCTTGAGTTCGTCGTAGAGCGTATCGGCAAGCTGCATGGTGGCTTCGTCGCCGACTTTCATGGGCACCAGCAGAACCTCGTATGGCGCCAACGACACCGGCCAGATGATGCCGAACTTGTCGTGGTTATTTTCGATCAGACCGGCCACGATGCGATTCACGCCGATACCGTAGCAGCCCATTATAATGGGATTGAGCTGTTCTTTATCGTCGAGGAAGCGGGCCGAGAGCGACTCGGAATACTTCGTGCCCAATTTGAAGACATGGCCCACCTCGATGGCATTGCGCAACACCATTTTCTGGCCGCAACGGGGACAAGGATCACCTGCGGCGACGTTCCGCAGATCGGCGTAGCGATCCGCGGCTATCTTACAATCGCGATCGAGGTTCACACCCTTGGTGTGCGTGTCGGATTTGTTGGCGCCGGTAATGGCGTTGCGAACTTCCAGCAGATCGCGGTCGACCAAAATAGGCACGTCCGTGGCAAGTCCTATCGGACCGGCGAAACCAACCGGCGCTCCGGTCACCTTTTCGATTATGTCGGGTTCGGCCAGCGCCAATCGCTCGGCGCCCGCGGCACGGCGGATTTTTCCCTCGTTGGCTTCGCGGTCGCCACGCAACAGAACCACGAGAGGCTTATCGTCGGCCATGTAGACCAGCGTTTTGATCATCTGCTCTGGCTTGCAGTCGAGCATTTCGCAGACTTGGGCGATGGTGCCCGCATCGGGCGTGGCGACATCTTGCAGTTCTTCCATGGGCACGTCGGGCATGCGGGATCCGTGCTCGCCCACTTCGGCCCGTTCAAGATTAGCGGCATATCCGCAGGCCGGGCAATAGGCTATGGTGTCTTCGCCGTTTTCGGCTGGAATCATGAACTCGTGGCTGGCATCACCGCCGATGGGACCGCTCTCGGCCTCGACCGATAAATACTCTATACCGCAGCGGTCAAAAATCTTACAGTAAGCGTCGTACATCTTATCGTAGCTCTCGTCGAGCGACTCGACCGAAGCGTTAAAGCTATAGGCGTCCTTCATCAAGAATTCGCTGGTACGCAAGACGCCGAAACGCGGGCGTTCCTCATTGCGGAACTTGGTTTGGATCTGATAAAGAATAACCGGCATCTGGCGATAGCTGGACACGTAACGCGAAACCAGATCGGTGATAACCTCTTCGTGCGTGGGCCCCAGGGCCATTTGCACTTTTCGGTTCTGGCGCCGCACGGAGAACTGGATGAGCACGTCGCCGAAGGCCTCTACCCGACCGGTTTGCTCCCAGAGTGAGATGGGTGTCAGCGCCGGCATCAAAAGCTCGACGGCTCCGGCCGCGTCCATTTCTTCGCGAACGATTCGCTCGGCCTTGCGCAAAGCACGCAAGCCCAGCGGCATATAGGTATAGGCGCCGGCCATAACCTGTGAGATCAAGCCCGATCGAAGCATGAGAATATGACTGGGAATTTCCGCCCCCTCGGGCGTTTCCTTCATCGTGGGTATGAGTGTTTGTGTCCAGCGCATGTGTAAGGTGCCAAGTATATGGGGTTGAATAATTACGACTTATGGTAAGAAACCGAATTCGGCATTTTACGCCAAGTTCGTCTACCGAACAAGATAGCCGGCGGCCGTTTCATACATGGCGAGGATATTTTCCACGGGCGCGTCGATCTGGATGTAGGTATGCCCCGGCCCCAAAACATAACCGCCGCCCGGACCGAGAATATCGATCAGCCGCTTGACCTCGTCGGAAACCTGGCGCGGGGTACCATTGCAGAGAATTTGCTGTAGATCGACCCCCCCATAGAAACAGATGTCGTTGCCAAAATCCCGCTTGAGCCCTTCGGGATCCATGCCCTGCGCGCGAATCTGGATAGGTTCGAGCATGTCGACACCGGCATCGATGATCATCGGCAGCAGTGGCCGCACCGCGCCGCACACGTGTAGCAGAAACTTTTTATTGTGGCGGTGAACCATATCGACCATTTCGGAAAGATACGGAACCACCATCTCCTTAAACACATCGGGACTGAACAGCGGCGCCTGCTGCGAGCAGTAGTCGTCGGCCATGTACACTATATCTATGTCTTGCCCATAAGATTCCAACATCCGCTCCAAAACAGCCAGGCTTACTTCACCGATATGCCTGATGAGATATTCCGCGTAATCTTTGCGAAGCGCGAAGTCCATCATCAGGTCTTGGGTACTTCTGACGAAACTGGCTATGAAAAAGGCTCCCCAGGTGAACACCCCGATGATTGCCCGATCCTTATGCGCCTCGGCCTCGGCGGGAAAATGCGAAAAGCCCAAGGCCTCGGGTGAAGGCCATGAGTGGTTTTTTATGTCTTGGATCTCGTTTTTCCCGGCCAGTGGAGAGTAGAAGAGTTCGTCATACGTGCCGCCGCTGTAAGGCGTCGCTCGCGTTTTGTATCCCCAGATGGAAGTTTTTTCGATCTTATCCTCTTCCGACTTAGGGTAGATGAAATTTTCGGGCAGGATCATCCAGGTATCGACGTTGAGACGATCGAACAAAGCCTCCTTGCTGTTCGTTTTGAAGTGTTCGAAAAGTATATCGTAGACCTCGCGCTCCGCGTCGAAGGTAATGGGAATTCGATCCGTTTCACAATGGTCGACCGCGGCCAATACTCTTTCTTTGGAGATCATGATAAATTGTCTGGAAGCGGGTTGCGAATTGGTGTTTACCCGGATCATTCATGAACTATACTAACCCGAAGCGCAAGCGAAGGGAGATAAGCAAGTAAACCGTTAACATCCCTTCGTTTTCGCTTCGGGTTAGTATTTTCAGCGAGGTCCGTTGTCCACGAATAATCCTGCTAACACTATACCTGGAATATAAATACAAAAAAGTTTCTTCAAGGAATTTAGTGGACAAAAATGCTATTGTCGTGCTCCGCACGAAGGTTTTTAAGGCATAGGCTAACAAAAGTATGAAAAAGAAGCTCCTCGGACCATAGAATATCCGAGGAGCCTTGACAGAATATACTTCCGTCAGCATCTGGTTA
>JAFGTN010000713.1 GCA_016934075.1 Pirellulales bacterium | reverse complement strand
TTTCAATTAGTCGCGGTTCAATCACAACCAGATCGCAGGAAACCATCACCGCCACATCGAACGTACGGTCGCCACGGCGCGACTCCAGCACAACGACGTTGGCCGTCACCGGCGATTCGACTTTTTTTGAGACGCGCAATCGCATCTGACCCGAAAGGGCGACCGGTTTTTGGGGCGTAATACTGGTAGAAGCCGCTCCCACCAGGAGTTCGGTGCCCGCGGTCGGCTTATCGGCTGCAAATACGGTGGAATTCGCCAGCGAAAAGCTCAAGGTCACTGCGGCGGTAACGCCCCAAAGCAATAGATGGTGTGACAAAAGTGAAATTTTTTTATTGCTATGCGAAACAATTCTAGAGTGCATTCTTACTTCCTTTGCGTGAGCTTAAAATTAAATCTATTTTCGCCATCGGCGGTAATTTCGGCTTCCAGGGTACCGGCTTCCATGAAACTGATGGGCACCGTCTCGGGGATTTCACCCATCTGGGGATCTTGAACCATGCGACCAGACTTCTTGAATGCCTGGACCGTGACCTTGTATTTACCAACGGGCAGCCCCTTATCGGCGCCGATTTCGAACTCGCCGTTTACGATCGTGCTGCCCGAGCTGTTAGCCTTGGTGCCGGCGGTGGGTCGAAAGTTGATCGAACCGGATTCCAGCGGCTGCCCGTCTACCGTAACCGTGCCGCTGAGCTCCTTGCGACCGTCGCCGCCGGAGCATCCGGCCAGGGGCACGGCCGCCAATATCAATAGAATACAGATACTGAACCTTTTCATAGTGATCCTCAAAAGTCGTTCGATATCGTCTCCGAACCATTGGGCGTACCCAGGGCCCGCCAGACTTCGAGATCGATGTTTTCGTTGATGAATTGTACGCTACCATCGCAGAGCCCCGAAGTCACACCGCCGGGGTGCATACTCCGGGAGGTGTGCAGGACCATGAAGAGAGCGGAAACCGATCCTCTATTAGTACCGGGACCAGCCAGGCATGGCGCGTCGGCGCCCGGCACTTTGTCCAATTCATCACACCAGCGGGTCAGGTCGGGCGTGGGATCGTTGGGGGTATAGTCGACCATAAAAACGGGTCCTTCCACGTAGGCGTAAGTTCCCCGCACCGAACAGTTATTCCCACCCAGCAGTTCTGAAGTAAGAAGCGTGTTGCTGGTGCCGTCTTGTATTTCGGAGATCTTGGTTTTTGAGTCGGCAAAAAAAACTCCGTTGACTCGGTTGGGCGCCCTTTGCTGGCCCAGCCCATAATTGCCCGCGTAAGAGCACCTGCTGAGTATGCCCGTACATGCGCTGTTACAGGGTTTCAACAGTTGCGGTTTGAATACATACGTATCCGAAGGGCAGTAAAACGCCGGGATCTTGGCCGATGTGACCGCCAGCAACTGGGGCGACGGTGTGCACGCTCCGGGACCTTCCGTCCAATGCACAAGATCCCAATTCAGGCCTTTCCCGATGCGATCTTGTTCGAGATAGTCGAACACCCGCAGGGCCCAACTCCACTGGTGAGAACCGTAACCGTCGCCGGGTGGAAAGTGACCGTGCGCGCCGTGATAGTTGTGCAAAGCCAGGGCGATCTGCTTGGTGTTGTTGCTACAATGTATGCGCCGGGCCGCCTCACGAGCGGCCTGCACGGCCGGCAACAACAGGGCGATAAGGATACCGATGATGGCGATCACCACCAGCAGTTCTACGAGAGTAAAAGCATTTTGACGACTATCATGCATGACTTTTGCTATATCAAGAGGTAAAACAAGTTTGCGGTTCGATCAGAACTCGTAGGCTATAGTCTCACCGCCCTTGGGTGTTCCCAGGGCTCGCCAGGTTGCCAGATCGATGTCCGCGCTGATGAAACGCACACTGCCGTCGCACATTCCGGAATTGACACCGCCGGGGTGCATGCTGCGGGATGTATGCAGGACCATGTTCAGCTTGTTGCCCAAAATGCCGCCGCCCAGCGTGCTAGAATCGTAGACACACGGCGAGGCGGTACCGGGTTGACCGTCGCTGGGATCACACCAGCGGACCAGGTCGGGCGTGGGATCATTGGGCGTGTAGTCGTGCATGTAGACCGGACCCTCGTCGTAAGAAGTATCTCCACGGATCGAGCACTTGCCACCGACAATCAGTTCCGAGGTCAAGAGTGTGCTGCTTGTTCCGTCGGTGATGTCGCGCATACTATCGCCATGGCAGTTTCCAAAGATGCCCGCCGTGCGTCCGGAAGCTTCCATCTGGCCAATACCAAAATTGCCCGCATACGACGCGCGCGCCTTACCAAAACCACCCAGGTACGAACACGTACCACCCTCGTTGAATCGGGTCACGACGCTGGGATCAGAAGGGCATTGAAAGATGTCGATCCGAGCCACCATTGCTTGCATGTTGCCGCGCGGGACGCCATGATGAGACATGCCCGGATTCCAATCCCATGTGATCTCATCGACCACGGCGTCCTGCTCGATATAATCGTAGAGCCGCATGATCCACGGCCACTCGGCAAGAGCCAAAGAACCATTTGAATTTTTGTAATAATACCCATAGCCGGGTGGGAACTGGTTGTGAGTATCATGGTATAAGTGTAAACCGATGCCCACCTGTTTGACATTGCTGGTACACTGGGCCCGCCGCGCCGCTTCGCGGGCGGCCTGCACGGCCGGCAACAGCAGGGCGATGAGGATGCCTATGATGGCGATCACCACCAGCAATTCAACCAGCGTGAAACCGTTTTTTCGGGAATTGTTCATAATTTCATAACCTTTGGTGGTGTGCAACATCACCAATTGCTTGTGGCTCCCCGTAGTTGATTTTGGCTGAATTCCTCCCAGACCGTCAAGTAGAAAATATCGTTAAATGTTTACAATATATTGGTTGCGTAACATCATGCTTGCGAGTGCATTGTCGATTTCAAGCCGTAGCAGATTGTGCGGCGAGTTATCATTTGTTTCAGTTGACATCCTAATAGGTACCGCTGAGAATGAGAGCAAGCAATACACCGAAGAAGCAGGTTCCGTCTGTCGGACGGGTCCTTGAAGTGAAGATAATCCTTGTTTGTCAGGTACCGCCCGGTAGAATGAACCTACTTCACGCGCCGAAAACGAGTTCTTCTGCGAATTGCTGGACAGAGGTTGGTGAGTAGCTGGTATCGGATCTTCCATGAGAGGGCACCTGCAAATGATAAAAAGTCTTTTCCGATATATTTTGATTGCATATGCAATCACATTTGCGGGAATTCAAGCATCAGGGGCAATCGAGCCGTTGCCGTGGGTGCCCGGGTCGTGGACGCTGGCCGTCATGCCCGACACCCAGGTTTATACCTGGTATTCGCAATATCATGAAATATTCACCAGCCAAACGCAGTGGATAGCCGATCACAAGTCGGATCGCAACATCGCCTTTACCCTTCATGAAGGCGACATCACTCAGCATAATATCGCCACTGAATGGGAACGCGCCGACACATCTCTGTCCATTCTGGACGGCGCGGGCATGGGATACGCCTTGACTCTGGGTAATCATGATATCGGCAACAACGGTAATGCATCGGATAGGACCACGCTGTTGAACGACTATTTTCCCGCATCGCGTTATGACACCACCCCGACCTATGGTGGAGTTTTCGAAACGGGGAAGATGGACAACAGCTATCATCTTTTCAGCGCCGGTGGGAAAGACTACATCGCCTTGGCTCTTGAATTCGGGCCTCGTGACGAGATTGTCAACTGGGCCGACGGAATTTTGACGCAGTACGCCGATCGTACGGCCATGATCGTGACGCACGCTTATCAATTCGTAGATTCGACTAGATATGATTTTCTGGAAAAAGGAACCAGCCAGCGTCTCAATCCCCACAGTTTTCCGTTGGGCGCACCCAACGACGGCACGGCGAACATCAACGACGGGCAGCAGTTGTGGGACAAATTGATCTCGAAACACGCCAACACGAGCATGGTATTCAGCGGTCATATAGCCAGCATCGGCAATGGACTGCTTTCGAGCCGCGGAGACGAGGGACAAATCGTCCACCAGATGTTGTGCGACTATCAATCACTGCCCAGCGGCGGCTCGGGATACATGCGACTGATAGAGTTTCTTCCCGACGGCGAAACCGTTCAAGTCAAGACCTATTCGCCCTACCTCGACGAGTACATGACCGATCCGTCCAATCAGTTCGTTTTCACCCTCAACAGCATTGGCCCAACCAGCAGGACCATACGCCCCGAGGCGGACACCAAAATCAAGGACGTCTTGCCCGACAAGGTTCACGGAGCTGAGTCTTCCATTACCGTCGGCAATGAGTTCGACGGCACAAGTTCGTACAAAATGTATCTGCGCTTCGACCTGGCATCGGTCGAAGTGGAAGCTGCGTCGGCCGAGTTGCTTCTATATCAACAAGCCGAGAATATGGGCCCCAACAACATCGAGACCGTCGATGTTTTCGGATTAATTGATGATATAATAGGCGAAACCACATGGTCGGAAAGTACGCTGACCTGGAATAACGCGCCCGCCAATATAGTCGATTCTCCAACCGACTTTACCAACGCAACGCCGCTGGGAAGCTTTGATGTCACGGGGGAACTAGGTTGGTTCAGATTCTCGAGTTCGGCATTAGCGAATTTCATCAACGCCGATACAAACGGTAAAATCACCCTGCTGTTCTCAACCGCCGACAAAGGACTGTATGGTTCGTTTCGGTCAAAGGAATTCAGCAATACGTCTCTGCGTCCTTATCTGCTTGTGACCGAGGTGCCCGAGCCCTCGTCGATGCTGCTGATATGCCTGGCGGTTTTGCAGATGTCTTCCGTGCTTCGCAGGCGAAGCAATTGCCGCTAATCGGCATTGGCTTTAGAAAGCAGGGCCTGCCAGAAATCACGTGCCTGGCGGTGGGCTTGCATCACTGAAGACCGTTCGACCGGATCTTCGATCTTACGAATCTGCCCTGCTCGCTCATAAGTCCAATCGATAAAGAACTGCACGGCACGTCGGCTGATGCGGGGTTGCTCGCCGATCTGCACATAGTACGGCGCGGTCATGGCAAAACGATAGGTTTCGGGCAAATCGGTAACCGCGCGGACCAGGAACCAGCCGCTGTTGTCGAACCGCAGCTTGGGCAGACCGTGGGCTTTGCGATATTCATCGAAAGGAATAGACTTGGCCAACTGACCGTTCTTGATAATTTCGATGTAGCTGATCGGCTTGCGCGTAGAGAGCGTGAGGCCGATTTCGAAGTCGGGTGTTGTGCCTTGTTGGTAATAAAACACGTGGCCCGGCAGTTTCCCATATACGCTGGGCCGCAGTAAGGGACCGTTGGTGATCGTCACTCGACCGGCGGCAAAGGCTTGCCACCATTTTTCGTAACCGAACGGCCCTTCGACGTGAACGTACATGCGATTGTAGCCCAGGGGATTGGGCGAAATACCGCTGCCGCTGCCTGCCGAGGGCGGGATGCGGATGCCGCATTCGAGTAGATTGAAATAGATGTCCTCGGACCATTGAGCATTCCCGCGCACGCCCGGATAAAGCGTCTTGTTGCGAGACTTTCCGCCCTGTTCGTTATTGATGGTTTTGCCACGACAAATGTTGCCGTGGGCGATCTGGATCGAGTCGATTTGTCCCATGGCAACCAACATAGGTACGTCCCACCAGTACGGTCTGGTAATATCGATCCAAACAGGGCTGCCGCCTTGCGTTTCTGTCCCATCCAGCTCTTCGGTATCTACGTGAGCTTTTTGAAACAGTCCCAACGGCGAGGGAAACTCCCGTTCGGATTTTGAACGGAGGAACATCTTTTGCAGAGGCTGAGGTAAATTAAAACAAAGGATTTCGCCGCCGGGCCAGGTGAAACCACCGGCCGCAAGGCTATAGAAACGGTTGCCGTCGAAATGCACCAGTGTTTCCTCGTCCTGTTTTTTTTCGCCAGGTATTGTTCCGCCGAGTAGGACTTTGTCATTCCACCATATCGCGACGGGAACGACGTGCAGGTCCTCGGCCAGCATCAATAGTTCAATATCGCGTGGCGCCCGGCGGGCATGAAGGTCGCCGGAATACCAACCATAGGCAGCCATGTCGACGAACCGTTGCAGATCGACCTCCTTCGCATCGTCGGCGAAATGCTCGATCATGAAATGTCCGCTACGGGTCACGTATTCGGGGCCGCGTTCGAGTTCGAATTTATAACCACCTTTGGGCAGCTTTAGAGTGATCTGCCCGGGGAATACAAAATGGTCGTCCCAGTTGGGAACCCCCTTGATTTTCTTGGGGCGGCCATCCGCGCGGCTCAAGTGCATGCGGCAGGCGATGGGCTTTTTGGTATCTTTGTCGACG
>JAFGTN010000071.1 GCA_016934075.1 Pirellulales bacterium | reverse complement strand
ACTATCAACCGGAGAGCCGGATGCGGGAAATCCGCAAGTCCGGTTCGGAGGGAGGGGGGCTCGAACTCAATCGAGCCTTCCTACCCCCTATCAAACGAAATTCTCGCTTCCGAAATAAAAACTTGTTTGACCATGGCATTCCCCTTGACCCATCTGTTAGAATAAACCTCATCGCGGGTGGATTCTTCTTTTAGCCACCCTATCGATCTGAACAAAACTGGAGATGAGAGGATGAGACGCATTATCGTATTCTTGTTGTTATTGGGCATGGCTTCTCTCTCCTGCCCGGCCGTTTTGGCCGATCCGCCGAAGAAGAAACCGGTTTGGGTAATCCAGAAGTCGGAAGCGTTCCGCTATCCTGAAGCCACGCACGGCAAGGGGCAGCTCCAGTATCGCGACGGCTTGCCGGTTCTCGTCGTCGAGGGTACGCCCAAGGAGATCGGCCAACAGATCGGCGTGCTGGGCGGGCGGCCGGCCATGCGGGTGATCAAGTTTCCTCGCGAAATACTCAAAAACCGTGGCGCCGAGCTTCTCTACCCAATGCTGTATAACGTGGGCAAGTCAATGTATTCCAACTTCCCCCAGCATCACAAGATCGAATTCGACGCCATCGTCGAATCGTCGGGCGGCACGCGCGAAGAGTTGATCATCATCAATACTATCGATAACATCACGCGGCTGTTCGGCTGTTCAAGCCTGGCGGTCGAAGCGAACCGCAGCAAGACGAACAGTCCCATTCTGGGCCGTAATTTCGACTTCCCAAACCTGGGATACCTGCAGAATTACACACTGGTTACTATTTATCGTCCCGAGGGCAAACACGCCTTCGCCTCGATCGGTTTTCCCGGCCTGCTGGCCGTTCTTTCAGGCATCAACGACGCCGGGCTTTCACTGGTTACGCATGCCATGTTTTCTTCAGCCGACGGCTCGCCGCCGTTCACTTCCGAGGGTACTCCGGTGGGACTGCTCTTGCGGCGTATTCTGGAAGAGTGCGAAACGGTTGAAGAAGCTGAAAAGCTACTCTGCCAATCCAAGCGAACGACGTACATGACCGTTGTCGTCTGCGACAAACGGCGGGCCGTGGCGATCGAAATAACTCCCAAGTCGGTATGCACGCGTCCGGCCGAACGGGGCATGCTGTTTACGACCAACCATTTCCTCTGCGACGATTTGAAAACTGGCAACGGCCAATGGCGGTATCGGTTACTCGAAAAGAACCAAAACTGCGACAAGCTGGGAATCGAAGAGATAGCCCGACAAATGCACGCTGTCAACCAAGGCAGCATAACCATGCATACAATGATATTCGAGCCCGAAAGCTTGAAAATGCGGCTCGCATTCGGGAAACTGCCGTCATCGGCTCAGCCACTGGTTCCTCTTGAACTGGGGCCGCTGTTTGAGGCGAAATCCCCATGAAACGCCGCCAATTTCTGCAAATCGCTACCACATGTACCGCTGCTCTTGCCCTGCCGGGCATGACCTTTGCAGCCGATACAAAAGAAAAACCTACCGGCCGCTTCACGCTCTGGCAACTGCCGCCGCAGACTCGTTCTCAAAACATGTGTTATGTGATGCAAAGCGAGAGCGGCCGAATCGTTGCCATCGACGGCGGCATGACGGGCGACGCGGCCTATTTGCGTGGCTTTTTGGCCGCGCTTGGCAACAAGGTCGACGCATGGTTCATCAGCCATGCCCACGACGACCACTTCGACGCCCTGGCCTCCATCCTCAAAAAGCCGGGCAAGCTTGTGACAGGCAAGATTTACGCATCGCTGCCCGACGAAGACTGGATCAAGCAACACGAACCCCAATCTTACGGCAAGGCGGTGGCGTTCAATCGGGCGGTCAAGGATTCCGGCCGGCAGGTAACCGAGTTGAAGCTGGGGCAAGTCATCACGATCGACGGCATACGTTTCGAAATTCTGGGTGTGAAAAACCCGGAAATCACACCCAACGCCATCAACAACTCGAGCATGGTGATGCACGTGTCCGGGCGAGACAAGTCGGTCCTCTTCATCGGCGACCTGGGCGCCGAGGGCGGACGTAAGCTTATGAAAACGCCGTACGCCAAGCGGCTGCCCAGCGACTACGTGCAGATGGCCCACCACGGTCAGAACGGTGTCGACAAAGATTTTTACAAAGCAGTGGACGCAAAATACGCCCTCTGGCCCACGCCCCGCTGGTTGTGGGACGTCGACAGCGGCAAGGGCAAAGGCTCTGGGCCGTGGAAGACGCTGGAAGTCCGTGCGTGGATGAAAGAGTTGGGCATCGAAAAGAACTACGTTTCGGCGAATGGTTTGTATAGGATTGACTAGTTCTTATCCTAGTTTCTGCGCTTTGCGACAGTTCGCACAGATACCCGTCACGAACATGCGGTGGCTGGAAATTTGGAAATCGTGCTGCCGGGCCACGGTCTGGCTGATGCGGTCGAGTTCTTCGCACTGGAACTCGATCAGGGTGTTACATACTTGGCAATGTAAATGATCGTGGCGGGGGTAGCCGTAGGCGTGTTCGTATACACTACGGCCGGCCAGCGTCATTTTTCGAATAAGGCCGGCCTCGGTCAGTTCGGACAATGTGCGATAGACCGTGGGGCGGCTGACTTCGCGGCGTTCGATGGCCTCGCGCAGATGGGCCATCAGTTCATCGGCGTCGAAGTGGTCGTGGTGGCTGAAAACCTGTTCGACTATAATCCGCCGTTGCTTGGTGACGCGTTTGCCGCGAGACTGTAGAAACTGCGCAAATCGCTCCAGAGGCGGTTGCTGCACTTCGACGGAGTTAAGCGAAAAGTTGTTATCGGCCATGTCTATGATTTGAGTGGAAAAGGTGCCAGGAGCCTTTTGCCGGAACGGCCCTGCGAAAGTGGAAAAGGTGTCAGGAACCTTTTGCCGGAACGGCCCTGCGGGTGCTTCGCACAAAAGGTTCCTGACACCTTTTCCACTCCACCCTAATGAACGATTAGCCGATTTCGTCAAGCAAACGTTCCACAGCCGTTTGGATCTTTTCATCGGTTTCGTAGGTTCCGGCCTCGATTTGCGCACGGATTGCATCGACCCGATCCTGCCGGATATCGGGAATCTGGTTCACTTTTTCGACCATGCCGGCCGCTTCCTGAGCTGCTGACGAAATCTGCAACTCGTCGTTGATCGGCGCCGAGGAGCTGTTGGTTTCCGGCTTGGATATGCGATTGTTGTGTGGTGGTCCGATGGGTTGAGGTCCGTGTAAGTGAGTGGGTCCGTAAATGTGCATCCGTGAATCTCCTGGGACTAGTATATCTCTTTTTCCGCTCAGTTGCGTATCACGCTGAAAGCGTGTCGGAATCGAAGGCGACGGCCTCTGCAACAGGGCGGATGCCCTAACCGTCTCATCGACCTTCCGCCGCCGAGGATCCAACCAAAGCGACGGTACGCGGTTCGTATCAAAACACCCTTCTCAACGACCTGTAACGCCTGTGACGGCGCCGCCGGTTCGTGTATCGATCGAGGTGTTGTTTTTGTTATTCATCGTTTCGTTTTAAAAGGCAACGTATTGGTTGTGTCCCGTAGACCTTGTCGGCAAGGCACAACTTGTAGGTCAATCATCGCCGTGCCAGACGCGACGATTGTAGCGGCCGTATCTTAACGAACGGTGAAACTTGAAGGCCACCATAACCGTTTTTGTCCGAGCGGTTAGTTTTGAACCTTTTCTTCCGCCGTTCGGCTACGACCGACACGTCACTCAGCCGCTACCCGACTCGTACTAACTGTCTAACAACTAGTTTTAGCGACTGGAAAAATAATCTCTAAATTTTTTCCCCGAGGTTTGGTTCGTGGGGAATAGTCCAGTTTTTCCAGCGACAGACAACTATACGCATCTTCAGTTAAATGGGTTCGACCATTTCTTGGTTGAATTATAAAACCTCAGGCTGGACTGACCAAGGTCGAAGTTGACGCAGGCACGTTAAACTCGCAATTTTGCCCAAAAGACCGGTTGCAATCCATTCAACTGCTCCCCATACCTCCCATTCCACCAAATTTTCACCCTAATTGCGAGACAAATAACACTAATGGGTGGTTGTTCTAGATTTACAGCCATCTACTATTTTTTTCAAATTCTCCGCAACCACTGGCCGTATCAGCGGTTTATATGGTGTTAACTGGACTTCTGCAAAATTGCGAGTCAAGGGCACTTAGATATAAATTTGCGGCGCAGCCGGCAAATTATATCTAAACGCCGCATAGATGCTAACTTGTTATCTGTCAATGAATTAGTGTCGGTCAAGACAATGTGAAAGAAACCTTCGCTCCGCAAAGCTTTCTTTTACATGCGCCCTTGACTCGCAATTTTGCAGAAGTCCAGGTGTTAACCAATGCTTTTCACCCCAAATACCAGAGGAGAAAGTTATGAGAAAGATGTTTTCACTTATGGCGATTGCCGTTGCAATCGTGGTTTTGCCCACATTGGCAATGGCGGAAGGCGACAAAGACAAGGACAAAAAGGCTGCCAAAGGACAGCGCCGGCCCGACGCAAAGGCTATGTTCGAGCGGCTGGATGCCGACGGAGACGGCCTGGTGCCTATCGCGGATATGCCCGAGCGCATGCTGAATCGTTTCGGCGATAGCCTCCAAAAGGCCGATGTTAACGGCGACGGCAAGATCTCACAGGATGAGTTCAAGGCCATGATGAAATCCCGCATGGAAGCCGCTAAAGCCAATCGTGGCAAGGGTAAAAAAGGCGGCCCCGGGGCAAAAGACTCTGGCAAGAAAGGTATTCCCGCACCCAATTTCAAGGCCATGTTCGCTCAATTCGACACCGATGGCGACAAGAAACTGTCTGAAGAGGAATTTATTGCCTGTGCCAAGAAATTACAGCAACGTATCGCTGCTCGCGTAAAAAATCCCGCCGCCCGACGTGGCGGGCATCCGCAGCTCAGCGGACCGGAAAAGGCTAAGAAAATGCTTGAGAACCTGGAAAAGCGTTTCGACGCGGCCGACAAAAACCAGGACGGTAAAGTCACCCTCGAGGAAGCACCCGACGATATGAAAGAACGCTTCGCCAAGATCCTTGAAAAGTATGATGCAGACGGTGACAAGGCTCTCACCAAGGAAGAAGGCGAGAAATATGCCAACGATATGATAAAAAAACTCAGCCAGAAAGGCTCACAAAAGGACCGTCATGGTAAACAAGGCAAGGGGAAACATGCCCCTCAAAAGCCGCCTAAAAAGTAAGTATCCGTCCCGGTATGGGCTAACATAACAGCCCCATAAGTTCTGCAAGCAAGGCTTAAAGCGAACGGAAGTTGCATGTTAAGAAATAGTTAGCACCATCCCTTTAGCATGCTGCAGGCATACGCTTGTCGCGAAGCGGATAATATATTGGATACCAATTGTCGTATAGCTAATCGTACGACGCTAAGTGTCCAACTCATTTTCCGCTAGCGACAAGCGTTTTTTATTTCTTGAATTGAACCCGAACGATTGTTTTGTGTCTTACGTACCAGATGCTAGCCATGGAAGCGAAAAATGATTAAGATGAAAGTGTCACCCACGGCACGGCAACTGGTTTTTAAACGAAAGGCTCGCCGAGCCTTGAACAAAAAAGCCGAAGGGCAAGCAGCCGGGGATACGACCATCCGCAGGAGGTCGCCATGAGAAAGCACAAATTCGGCCAAAATCGTTGTTCTAACGAACCGGACTGGCGTGAAACGCAAGACCAGCCCACGCCTGTCGTTTGCAAGATCCAATCCTTTGCCCGCTTCAATCGTTGGATTGACGGCGAATTGGCAAAGCTCGAACGCCGTTGGCGACACACCGCCGCGCCGGCCGCGCGACAGCCGCTTGCCAGGGCGACCTACGGATCAGAACCTTCTTATCGGCTACAAAAGCCCAAGCCTAAGTAACAGCCTTTTGGCATCGCCCTTTTCACGTTGTAGCCTTGAGCTTTGATTTACCGGCCTTGCGTCTGCTAATCTTTGCCTTGCCAGACTTAGGCCTTCCGGCTTGGGGCTTGCCGGTATTCGCCCTTGGTGCTTTCGGTTTGCCGGCTTTGCGACCACCCCTTTGAAAACTGCCCTTCGACTTCGGCCGACCTTGTCGCGATTTGCGCCGGATAGGTTTTTGGCCATGGGGAACGGCCGGCGATTGGCTTTCGGATTGCTCCGTGCCTTGTGAATACTCGTGCTGCTCGATGGTGAGCGTGTTGCGAATGAGACGCTCGACCGACCGCAAGCAGGGACGTTCATCACGTCCACAAAATGAGACTGCGATGCCCTCGGCGCCGGCGCGGCCCGTGCGCCCGATGCGATGCACGTAGGTCTCGGCGTCGTGTGGCATGTCGTAGTTGATAACATGCGAGATGTCGTCGACGTCCAAGCCTCGCGCGGCAATATCTGTCGCGATCAGGACCAGTAGCCGATCGGACTTGAACTGCGCAAGCACGCGCTGCCGGGCCGCCTGGCTCTTATTCCCATGGATAGCCGCGGCCTGAATGCCTTCGCGGTTGAGATTGCGCACGATCTTATCGGCTCCGTGTTTCGTTCGCGAGAAAACCAGCGTGCGCGTGCTGGGCATGTTTTGCAGGAAGTTTGCCAGCAGCCGCGACTTTTGCCGTGGTTCGACAAAGTACACCGACTGCTCAATCTTTTCAGCAGGCTCGGCATCCGGGGCGACTTGCACGTGTACCGGGTCAGTCAACCACTGGGCAGCCAATTCACGGATCTCCTTGGGCATCGTGGCCGAGAACATCAGCGTCTGACGCTCAAGCCGAGCTTCTCAAATTTCATCTATAGACTCTCTTTCTGCACTTTCTGAAAACATAACTATATTATGTGGCCAAGGTGATGAGACCTTTGGCCAAGTTGATGATTTTTTGAGGCAGCCGCCAATTGCGGCCAATGGTTAATAATTCGTTTCGTAGAATGTTT
>JAFGTN010000712.1 GCA_016934075.1 Pirellulales bacterium | reverse complement strand
TGAAAAACACTGCTGGGCAAGCCAGCAGTGGCACCCATACCAAGTCTTACGTCTTATGTCCTACGTCTTATGTCTTATGTCCTACGTCTTATGTCCCACGTCCTGCCCTCTCACCCCTCCTTCTTCACTTCTCTATAAAACCGGTTACTCAACCAGCATTCCACTCCCAAAATCACTGCCAACAGCAATATCAACAGCGGAAACAACTCGCGCCCCACCCGCCCCATGCTCACGTCGCGTTCGATCTGGCCGCGGTTTTCGGCAATTGTGTATTTGAGTGTTCCAAAGACTTCATCCAACTGCTCCTTGCCCGCACGGCGAAGATCCGTCTGAGCGGGGGAGAGGTTTACACTGAATCCTGTATCCACCCCGGCCGCCCGGCCACCCGCGCGCACTCGGTAATTGCCTTCCCGGTCGGTGGAAGTCACCATCAGAGCGTTTTGCTTTGGATCGACCGCGACCGAAAACTGCACGCCTTGCGGCGCCGTCACCAGGTATGAACGGTGCGGACGATCCGCTTCCAAGGGCACCACGGCCGTCTGGCCGGCCAGATAATTCAACCTCTGTCCCGTACTGCCAACCAGGTAGAGCATCAGCCGGTTAATCAAAATCGTAAACGGCCACTGATCGGCCACCGGCAATAAATTCCACGGCTCGTCCTGCGCGCGATCGCTGATGGGCGTGGTCATGGTAACCGCCAGACCATCTCCCAAAGATCGTTCGATCACGGCCGGACTACCGTCGCTATAGGGAACAATAGTGCCGGCGCCTTCGGCCAGACCGGCCAACTGCCAATAGCGGAAAACGGGCGTGTCCTTCCAGGGTATCGAGCCGGTTATCTCGCGGAAATCGCTCAACACCGGGTGTTGCAGGTTCTGCGGTGAAAGAATCAAGTCGCCATTGGGCGAGCGGGCTTGGCGGACCAGAGGTCCGGCCAATAGCTCCTGCGCGGCCGGCTCGTTGAACGAGTCGACCGACTTCACGTTGCGGCCCAAAAAGACCGCCACGCCGTGCCCTTCCGAAGCGTAGTCGGCCAGCCGCCGCCACTGCCGCGCGTCGAGCGGCTGCGGATCCAAAAGACAAACAGCCGAGTAATCGCCCAGTTTTGCCTCGGATAATTCGTTCTGCCCGATCGTGTCACATTGGAAACGGGCCTGGCCGCTGAGTTGGTACTCCTCCGGCGCGATCATATTCTCCAGAAAGGGCGTATAGCTGTGCTTCAAACCGGGCGACACTATCAGAATCCGCCAAGGCGCTTTGACGTCGACCGAAAAATAACGCGCATCATCGGCAGCCAGACCATCCTGCCCCACAATCTGCAAGTAGCCCTGATGCGTACCCACGTCCAGCGAACCGACTACGAATTCTATCTTCCGTGCGAAATCGCCGCCCAGGTCGACCGCGCGTTGGTCCACCTTTTGCGGCTTTCGCTCCGAGTCGACCAAATAAACCTCGACCGTGCGGTTGCGTTTCGATCCACCCACCGTCCCATCCTGTGCGGCCTCGCCGCCCGCGGCGTTTTCGCCACCCACACCCGCCTCGAGCACCGTCAACTCCACGCGCAAGCCCAAGGGGCTACTGGCCGAAAGCACTTGGGACGAAAGCTCCGGCTCGGAGAGCGCGTAATTTGTGGGCTTTTTCGCGCCCACATCGACCAGATAAATCCCCGCGCCGGCAACCGCCGTGGCCTCCGACTGCAAGGCCGAGGAGTCATCCACCGGCCAGGCCGCCGATGCCAGATCCGTAAAAACGTAGATCTCTTTCCGCGCCAACTCGCTCTCGCCCAAAAGCCGCAAGGCTTGACCGGTCACCTGAGTCAACGGCACCGAATTGGGCACCGTGGCCAGCCGTTCGATCCGCTGCTTGGCCGCGCCCCGGTCGATCTGAAAAACACTGGGGCCGGCCTTCGTGTCCAATACGGCCACCTGGCTTTCGGCCGGCAATTGCGCAAGCAACCATTTCCCCAACTCACCGGCGGCTTCCAGCCGCGTCTTGTTGCCCTGGCGATAATCCATTCGCGGCGCGCAATCGAAAATCAAAGCCGCCGCCACCGGCGCTTCCTGCGAACCCATCGAACCCGAAAACTTCATACTGGGCCGCGCCAATGCAAACGCCAATAGCGCTATCGCCGCCATCCGCAACAATAACAGCAGCAAATGCCGCAATTGCATCCGACGCTGATTGGTCTCGTGCCGCTTGCGCACCAGCCGCAGCGCGGGAAACTCGATCTCGCGCGGCTTCTGTCGCATTATCAAATGCAACACAATCGGCACCGCAATAAACGCAGCTCCGGCCAGTAATAATGGGGTAACGAAAGTCATTGTGGGTGTGAGGTATAAGACTTCAGACTACGGACTACAGACTTCAGATTTGTTTATTGATCATTGAACATTGGGCCTTGATCATTCCTCATTCCGACATTCCCTCATTCTTTCCTCATTCTGATTGGACTTTTGCAAAATTGCGAGTCAAGGGCACATGTGAAAGAAAGCTTTGCGAAGCGAAGGTTTCTTTTACACTGTCTTGGTTGACACTAATTCATTGACAGATAACAAGTTAACATCTCTATGGCTTTTAGATATAATTTGCCGGCTGCGCCGCCAATTTATATCTAAGTGCCCTTGACTCGCAATTTTGCAAAAGTCCAATTCTGATTTCGACATTCCTAATTCCTGCCCTCCGCCCTCTGCCCTCTGTCCTCCGCCCTCTGCCCTCTCCCCAACTATCCCCTTCCCGCTCGGGCAGACAAATACTCAACCAACGCCTTGTCGAACTGCATGCTCGTATCCAAAGCCACATAATCGATACCCGACTGAAAGCATTCGCGGCGATATAAATCCCGAAAGGAATCCAACTCACCCAAATACTCGGCCCGAAAGGCGGCAGCATCCAGGGCCAACCGCTCGCTGCTTTCGGGGTCTTCCAACTCGACCATGCCGTCAAAGGGGAAATGAGCCTCGGCCTCGTCGAGGATGTGGAAGAGGATCACGTCATGCCCGCCGTGTCGCAAGCGATACAGGGCCTGTAATATCGGCTCGGGTTCGGCCAGCAAGTCGGAAAACACCATCACCAGGCTGGCGTGGCGCATCATCGCCGCCACCTGGTTGAGACTATGAGCAATATCGGTTTTGCCCTGCGGCTCCAGTTTGGCCAACACACTCAAGAGGTCGCCCAGATGACTGCGCTTGGCTTTGGGCGCCAGGCTGTTGCGGATCTTCTCGTCGAACGTTAACAACCCCACCGGATCCTGCTGGTGAACCATCAGGTAGCCCAAGGCGGCCGCCAGACAGATCGAGTACTCGAACTTCGTCAGCTCCTGGCGATACGTATAACCCATCGAACGGCTCAGATCCATCACCAGGTAGCCCGTGATGTTCGTCTCGGCCTCGAACTTCTTCACATAGTATTTGTCAGTCTTGGCATAGACCAGCCAGTCGATGTCCTTGGGATCGTCGCCCGCCGAATACTTGCGGTGCTCGCTGAACTCAACCGAAAAACCATGAAACGGGCTGGCGTGCAAACCCTGCAAGAATCCCTTGACGATGAACTGCGCCCGCAAGTCCAAGCGCGCAATCTGCCGAACAACCTCGGGCTTCAGGTATTTTTCGGCAGTGGACATGGAAGGGATTCCAATCTGAAAAAAACATATCGGAGAATGAGGAATGTCGAAGCCAGAATGAGGAACGGAATGAACGAATGAAGAATGTCGAATGAGGAATACTTCGGCGCTATCCAAAACGGTTACATCGGTATTCTTAATTCGTCATTCTGAATTCCTAATTCTTTCCTTCATTCTGATTTCCTCATTCCTGATTTCTTTAACTTTCATACTTCGGTATCACCGGCGGCGGTGTTTCGCGGATCAGGCGCTCGATCAAATCTTCGGTCGTTAGACCCTCGGCCTGGGCCTGGAAGTTCGTGCTTATGCGGTGCCGCAGCACCGGCACGGCCACCTTTTGCACGTCTTCGATGGCCACCGAGAAACGACCCTCCATGGCTGCCAGGGCCTTGCCGCCATGAATCAAAAATTGCCCGGCTCGCGGACCGGCGCCCCAGTCGACCAATTCCTTCACATACTCCGGCGCCGATTCATCCTTGGGCCGCGTGGCTCGCACCAGCCGCGACACGTATTGAACGATATACTGGCTCACGGCCACCGAACCCACCAGCTTTTGCAGATTCACTATCGCCTTGCCCGAAAGCACCTTGCGGATTTCGACCTTCTCGCTACGTGTAGTACTGGCCAGGATCCGCTCCTCCTCGTCAACCGATGGGTAATCGACCTTGATGTTGAACATGAAGCGGTCCAACTGGGCCTCGGGCAACGGGTAGGTGCCTTCCTGCTCGATGGGATTTTGCGTGGCGATAGTAAAGAACGGCTCGGGCAGATTATAGGTCTCCTGGCCCACGGTCACCTCGCGTTCTTGCATGGCCTGCAGCAAGGCGGCTTGTGTTTTGGGCGGTGTACGGTTGATTTCGTCGGCCAAAAGAATATTCGTGAAAATCGGCCCCTCCACAAAGCGGAAGTTCCGCCGTCCCGATTCCTCTTCCTCCAGAACGTTCGTGCCCGTAATGTCCGAC
>JAFGTN010000711.1 GCA_016934075.1 Pirellulales bacterium | reverse complement strand
CCGGCTATTGTCTGGCCAATCCGGGAAAAGAGTACTTGGTCTACCTGCCCGAGGGCGGCAAGGTGACGGTGGATTTGTCCGCAGCGTCGGGGACTCTGAGGCAGGAATGGATATCCCCCATAACCGGCGCCGTGACGTCCATTGGGAACGCGGTTGGTGGTGGTCATCGCACTTTCAAAGCTCCCTTCGAGAAAGAGGCCGTCCTCTATATAAACGCCACACCGGCCCAGGGACCGCTTCGAGTTCACCCAGAAAATTCTCGGTATTTTACAGACGGCACGAAGATGCCTGACGGCTCATTGAAAGCTGTTTACCTAACCGGCTCGCATACTTGGAACAACCTTCAGGATCCTGATCCGGCTACAGCGCCCCCTTTTGATTACGAGGGCTACTTGGATTTTCTTCAAAGTTACAATCACAATTTCTTCCGGATGTGGACAAGGATGGGCACCGGAGGAGGTCCGACGCCCACACCAACCATATATCCGCGCACTGGGCCTGGAAAGGCCAAGGACGGCGGCCTCAAGTACGACCTGAACCGATTTAACCAGGAGTTCTTTGACCGGCTCCGAGCCCGAGTCAAGGCCGCAGGGGAACGTGGAATTTACGTGGCGGTGATGTTTTTTGCGGGAGACAACGTTGAGTATAGGGACGGCAATCGCAATTGGCCGCAGCATCCGTACCACAGAGACAATAACATTAATGGAATCAACGGTGATCCGGACGGCGACGGCCAAGGATTGGAGTGCTACCGACTCGAGATTGCGGCGATTACACTGGTTCAGGACGAGTATGTGAAGAAAGTCATCGATACCTTGAACGACTTGGACAACGTGCTTTGGGAGGTGGGTAATGAACTTCCCGGAACCATCGAATTCCAGTTGCACGTCACCCGCCTCGTCAAAGAGTATGAAACCTCCCACAATCTGAAACACCATCCGGTCGGCATCAGCACGTTCGCGAATGCCAGGCCACCGATGCGAGTCTTCCAGGACGGGCCGGCAGACTGGATAACGCCCGACACATCCTCAGGGGATTACACGGGTGATCCGCCCTCCGCTGACGGGAAAAAGGTGATTGTAAGCGACACGGATCATTTGTGGGGCGTCGGCGGCGACAACACCTGGGTTTGGAAGAGCTTCGCCCGGGGGCATCACCCGATCTATATGGATCCGCTGAGCGCGACGGAAAACGTAAGTGAGGCCCAGTTGGAGGGCGCGCGCAAAGCCATGGGCCAGACGCGGCGTTTCGCCGAGCGAATCGAATCGACACAGAAAGAACAGCCACGCCCCCGCCATCGAGCCGATGGCGAACAGCCCGTACTCATCCCCCGGGTGAAAGTAGGAGACGATGGTGAACCCGCACCACAGCAGCGGGATGAACCAAACGTAGAATATATCGCGTTTCATTTCTTCGCCCCCATTCTAAATAACCTGCTTTCGCAGGTATGACAAAGCGGTAGGGTGGGCACTGCCCACCATTCCGACTACAAGTCGTTCCCCTACAGAATATAAAATCCCCCGCGAAAACTCAAGATATCCAAATTCATTTCGAAAATATCTCAGCCACAATAATTCTGGTTGCACAATCGTCGGTTTCGGATATAATACCACCTTATGAAAAGCCCATGAAAACTGCCATAAGGCAGATAAATAATGCGACATGAGAATCGCAACCGCTGTTCCTTATCAGAGGCGATCAAGTTTCCCCAGATTATCGAGTAGGCACTTGGGGGTCTTCTTATAAGCATATTGGTTTTGCAACACAGAACAATGCCGTGAGATGCCTGTGGCTTCAATGCAACTTGACAAGAGCACTACTGCACTGAATCGTCGGTTTATATTAGGCTGAAAGCGGCGTTGGATGAGAGGTGACCAACATCTGATACCAGCTGGGACCCTCGAAATATCCATTACCAGAATGTTTATTTCTTCATTAGAAAAGTGGTCTGCCTCAGCACGCATAAGACTTTGAGCACGTTCGTCAGTTATTGAGACTCCTACATTTGTACGAGTTTTGATGCCATTTTCTGTCCGATTAAAACCGGCTACAAACAATTCTGGCAACTCTACATCGTTTTGCTTATGTTCGAAGGATAACGCTTGTGGGGCAAATGTACTGTATTTAATGAGTGCGACATCTGGCATCTTGTGAGTATTTTCTGTAGAAGGGCTTAGTGTTTTAAGATAAGCAAGGATAGAGTCTGAAATACTTGGGTTGAGGTCAGTCAGTAGTTTAATATTTACATCCATTCCCGTATTTTCTTTCATGATTCTCTGTGTAAGGCTTTGCATCTCTGAATAAGCTGTTTTCATCACATCACATGTATTTGGCGTAATAATCTCGAAATATACTTTCTCACTTCCGACTGAAATCAGAGCGTCGAGACATTTCTTTCCAAGCTGTGGCTCAAGTATTGGATTGTATCCAAGCTTCACAAGCGCGGCCGCAAATTCAGCCTCGGAAAATGCAGCCCCCTCCTCTTTTTTCATTCGTGATAACAATCTGTCAAAGCCAACAAGATTTTCACAAGCTTCAAGAGTTATCCCAAAATCTATCATTGGTGCAATGAATGCAATCCCTTTTAAGCCACCAGCTAAAACCTTATCAAGGTGCTCCGGAAATAGACGCTCTATTATTCCTAACGCTCTCCACCCCTCCTCACAAGGTACGGATGGTGTAACGCCAGAACACCATTTTTCCAGAAAGTCATACCAGTTTAAGCCAAAGTCTACACGTTTGCCCATTATTCTGCCCCCACTGAATCATCGATTTACTCCTGAACACTACCGTGCCATTTTAACGATTGCCAACCGCAATTCAAACCAAACTTCATTTAGACTCCTACTGCCGGTTCAGGCGGTTGGCCATGTTCACGAGGTCCTTGTGTGCTTCGTCGAAAGCGTCCGCGTTGGTCTTATCCATGGCGTAAGGCCGAAGCTCTTCAATCAGTGCGATGCGATACTTAATCACAGGCACATCGTCCCACGTGGTATTATGCGGGTCTGCGAAGCCATCCTCGTTCAAATCTTCAATGAGGTTACTGCGTGCGTTTGCCGATACGCTCGGATCGTTGATAACAGAGATCCATACCGCGTCGGCTGCCGGGTCGTAGCCGATCAAGGCCAAAGCCGCGCGTCCGCGTTTTTCCTTAACCTTCGCCTCGTCGAATCCCGGCTCCCCCTCGACCGGCCCTGCCGCCTGTTCCGCGGTATCGCTCGCCTCCACCACTTCCGCAGGCGGGCTAACCGGTTCGGGCGCGACCGGCTCCGCCTCGACAAGTACCTCTTCAACAGGCGCCGGCTCATAGACATCGTGAATTTCCGGTACTTCGGCCGGCTCAACCGCTTTCGGAGCTTGTGCCACGCGCCTTCCCCCGAACGACCTGAAACGAAATTCCCTGATAGCCATCCCGATTCCGACGGCTGCCAGAAGCACAAGCACCGGACCAGCCAGTTTCTTGATTGATATTGGCTTGCCTGCGATATCAGACCGCGATTTCCCATTTAACTCCATAATCGGTCTCCTGCAAACTTCGGCTATCCAGCATTAATCTGCTTGTCCCCGTGGCGAGTCTGAATCTTTACCTTTCTCAAAATCTGAGTTAATCTGCGCCAAATCTGTGGAATCTGTGGTTTCCTTTGTGCCTTAGTGTCCTCAATGGTGAGCCTGTCGAACCATAGTGGCGATAATTCCGGCTTAGCGGGTGGCGGCCCCGGCAGCACTTTTGAAGATTTCTATTCCGGAGAAGTTTGCCGCCCCGCCTTTACTGGTTATCTCTATCGTCCCGTCCGTAACACTAATTATCCACGGCCCCAAGCGCCGCCACTGCCCCTGCACGCCGCTATAGAACTTCTCGACGATGAGCCGGCCCTGGAGGAATATGTCGAAGGTCTCGGCGTTGTTGTCCTCCCACAGATACGCATACACCGCGTACCTCCCGCTCGGCACGGAAGTAATCTTGATACTCGGCTGCTGGTCCCATCGGAACGAGTGAATCATTTCCGCTCGG
>JAFGTN010000710.1 GCA_016934075.1 Pirellulales bacterium | reverse complement strand
CTCAAACGCATGGAAGTACCCCGCAAGGCAGGCATACCCTTCATCTACAGCGGCGGAATCGATCCTCTTGTCCGCGGCGCCGATCCGGAATTTTCCGGTAAAAACGCCGTGATGATATCGCAAGTAACCGACGGCTATTGGATCTTCTACGAAGGACCGACTTACACCAAGCCGGATCACGCCGACTACTGGAAGTGGTTCACCTGGGCCAACAAAGCCATCGCCAAAGGCGATTTCGACGTGCAACACGAACCTCGGCAAACGCCAACTCAATGGGCAAAGCTGGACGTTTTTAAAAAAGCCGGCGGAACTTCCAGGATGATCGCTCCGCGGTCCGCAGGTCGGATAACAAAATATCCCACCGTCAAACTGCGCGGCGATAACCTGCTGTTGATTTCCTGCAAGAAAGGCCGACCGGTGGCCGTAAAACTGGTCAACCACCGGCTGAGCAGATATCGTTCGGTGCTCGCCTGGGAACTTCGCGGTCCCATCGCCGGCAAAACAGGCAATGACGAAATCGCTTCCGGAACCATTCCTCATGCTTCCCAAGGCACGGTCGAGTTTACGCCCAAAACCGACGGTGTCTATCTGCTGGGCGCTTCGTCGGGACGATGTTGTTGGTCGGTCGCAAGTTCGAACGTGCCGTTGGGATTATTCGCCGGCGATTGGATGTGGCTTATGGGCAGCGCCAAGCGGCTCTACTTCCACGTGCCCGACGGGCTGGAAAAATTCCACATAGATATACAGGGCAGGGACATGGAAACCGTACGAGCCAACGTCTTCGATCCCAGCGGAAAACAAGTCGCCACTGCGCAGACCTCTCCGGTCAAGCGACAAGCGACCGTGCTAGTCCGCAGCGGAAAACGAGACTCTAAAGACGCCTCGAGCGTGTGGTCGGTGGAAATCACCCGGGCCGACAAGGGCACGCTGGAAGACAACGCCATCCGCCTCGATCCCAAACTCCCGCCCACTCTGTCGTTTGTTGAAGAGCAGGTGTTCGAAGTAAAAAAGTAGGAATGGATAACAAACCGAAAAAAATCGCCGTAATCGGCGGCGGCATCGCCGGACTGGCCGCCGCTCATCGCCTGACGGAACTCGATCCCGGCTGCCGCATCGCGCTTTTCGAGAGCGACACGCGGTTGGGCGGCGTGCTATCAACCATCCACGAGCACGGCTATCAAATCGAACAAAGCGCCGACAACTTCATCACCACCGTGCCCTACGGCTTGGAACTCTGCAGGAGGCTGGGGCTGAGCGATGAACTCGTGCAGACCAACCCGAAATTCCGGCAGACGTTTGTGGTCCATCGCGGCCGGCTGACCAAGTTGCCCGACGGTTTTTTGATGATGGCGCCCACGCGATTGTGGCCGTTGGCCGTAACGCCCATCCTTAGCCCTTGGGGAAAAATTCGAGCGGCCCTGGAGTATTTTATCCCACCGCGGGGCGGTAACGACGACGAGAGCATGGCCGGATTCGTCCGTCGCCGCTTGGGTCGCGAAGCCTTCGACCGCCTGGTCGAGCCACTCGTAAGCGCCGTTTATGCGGCCGATCTGGAAAAACTTTCGGTCGAAGCCACGCTCTCGCGCTTCCGCGAAATGGAGCGCCAACACGGCAGCCTGGTGCGAGCCATGCGACGTGAAATGGTCGCGCGACGGCGGCGCAAAAAAAGCAAAACCGCTTCGGAAAGCGGCGCACGATACAGCATGTTCGTCACCCTTCGCGACGGGCTCACCCGCCTGGTCGATGTCCTGGCCGAACGGTTGCCGCCGGACACGGTGCGGCTGAACTCCACGGTCGAAACCATCGAACAACGTCCCGACGGCGGCTGGACGGTCTCATGCACCGGTTCGACACAACCACAAGCGTTCGATGCCGTCATCCTGGCCACGCCTTCACACGTCTCGGCCCAACTACTGCGACCAATCGATGCAAGCCTGGCCGACGATCTGGCTCGAATCGAACATTCGGGCACGGCCATCGTTTCACTGGCCTTCGCTCGCCAACAGGTCGGCCATCCGCTGGACGGTATGGGAGCCGTGGTTCCGGCGGTCGAGAACAGCCCCATCCTGGCATGCAGCTTCAGCAGCCAAAAATACACGCATCGCGCGCCCGAGGACGATCATGTGCTGCGAGTTTTCGTGGGCGGCGCTCGCGCGCCGCAAATGGCCGAAATGCCCGACACACAACTACTGCCCATCGTGCTCGACGAACTCCGCAAGCTATTGAAAATCGAGGGCGAGCCGAAATTCACCAGCATCGCACATTGGCCGCGGACTATGCCGCAGTATTACGTAGGTCACAAAGAACTGGTCGCCGGAATCGAATCCCGCGTCGAGCAACTTTCGGGCCTGGAACTGGCCGGGAACGCCTATCATGGCGTGGGCATTCCCGATTGTATCCATACTGGTGAAACGGCGGCCGAGAGGGCGGTGAGGGGATTAGAGGGCAGAGGGCGGAGGGCAAAGGACAGGGGGTAGGCCTGATAGCTTGCCTATCAGGGTGCCGAAGGCACAAGAGGTGGTGGAGACCAAGGGGAAAATCGAGGGTGAGTGGCTACTTCACAGAGTAGTTTACAGTGCCGTACCCGCATGCAATGTCCGTATTCAACTAATCTGTCCGGCATCAGCAACACTGGCTGACAAGCAGCCAGTGCCACCCGCCGACCCGAGCGACTTATTCTCCCAACGGTTTTTCATCCTTCGGGCGGCCGTTGCCGCCTACGGATTTAATTCGGTTAGCTTCGGCTTTGAGTTTGGCTTGCTGGATCAGGCAATCCGCCCGCAGGCCCTGGAAGTGATGGATGGTCATAATGATATCGGCCACCGCCAACAGCGACAGCCAGAGTACGATCAGAAGTGTGCCGCACCAGAACAAAATCACCAACCAGGGCGGCGAGGTTATCCACTGGCCCACGAAAATCGCCAATGCCAATAAAACCAGCATGGCGCTACATTGCATGCGGCGGCGGAACTGCCGCCAATGATAATCGAGCACTTTGGCGTCTTCGATCTTTTCCGAAGCAGTCTTCCAGGTCTTCAAATGCCAGCCCATAAGCATAGCGGCGGCCAGCAGAAGGAATAACGAAAAACCAAGACTCGCCCAGAATTCTATCATTTATGGTATTTCTAATTGGCTGTAAACGGCTTGGATAACTAGGGGTGAGATGTCAAGCATGAGATGTAAGACGTAGGACTTAAGACTTAGGACTACAGACTTCAGTTTTCAGACTACAGTTTTCAGTTCTCAGTTCTCAGTTATGAGGAAAACTCACCGCTTGTTGGACATTGATCATTGAACCTTGATCATTCGGACATTCTGACTTCGTTATTCTTTCTTCATTCTGATTTCGACATTTCTGTCCTCTATCATCTATCCTCTGTCATCTAACCTCTTCAGCCACTCTTTAATCACGAATCCCACCTTGGCCAAGCTCAATCCCGAACATTTGTCCAACGTGTCGCCTTGCGTGTGCCAGGGCGGGTAGTCGAAGTCGATGATGTCGCAGGTGGGAATCTTGGCTATGTTGTGAAGCGGCAGATGGTCGTCGTTCACACGCACTCCGCGCTCGGGCACAAACTCGCTCACGCCCAACTCGCGTGCAATCTTCCAGATATTCTTGACCAGCGGGCGGGTGTCGCGCCAACTGATACTGTTGCGTTCCTGGGGAATGCGCAGTTGCTTGTCGCCGATCATATCGAGCAAAACACCCCAGCGGTATTTGTGCTGCGGCGGATTATCGTGATAGTCGCGAGCGAACCACTCGGAACCCACGAAAAAGCGGCCGTTGGGATCGAACAAGAATTCTTCAGCGTCGAAGAAAACGAAATCCACGCCGTATTCGCCCGGCAAATCCTTGATGTGATTGCCCAGTTCCATCAACAAGGCCACGCCGCTGCCACCGTCGTTGGCGCCGATGAACGTCCCGCGGGGATTATCGCGGTCGAGCATGGGAAACGGCAGTGTGTCGTAATGCGTGCAAAGCAATATCCGCCGTTTCCGCTGGGGATGCCATTCGACGATCAAATTGGCCATCGGAACCACCGAGTTATCCAGCGGATGGTGATAGCCGAACTGTTGCAGGCGAACCTTGCCGCCGAGTTTAGTGAAGTGGTCGGTCAGCAGTTTCTGCTGTGCTTTCATGCCCTCCGATCCGCTCCGACGCGGGCCGATCTCGCAAAGCTGTTTTAAATAGCCGTAGGCCCGGTCGCCGTCAAAACCCGACCGCTCGCGGATATCGTCGAGGCTCAAGCTGGACTTTTCCACCACCGGCGCCGAACTCTCACCATTGCCGCCGCGCGGCACCACAACCACGGCAATTCCCAGACAGACGCATATAAGAATTGAGCTCAAAAGAATCGTCCTCGAAAATTTGCGTGGTGGTGTATCCATGCTTTTTTTGGAAGGAACCATATTTATATTCTACACCAGCCGGTCGCAGGCGACCGGGCTAACAAGGTCAAATTAATCAACAAGAACTAATTAGGTTTTTCTGACTCCGGCTGGATTTCCACATCGGCCCATACTATAGGGTGGTCGGAAGCATCGTTTTCAACCGCCGCGGCGTTGGTTGCCCGCATTCCGCGTATAAAAATCCAATCCACGCGGCGCGGCGCGGCATCGGCTCCTATTTCCGCAATCACCTCGGTTACACCCTGGGTGTTTTGCAGTTCCTTGATAAGCGGATCGTTGGGAAAAGCGTTGAAATCGCCCATCAAAATGGCCGGCTCGGCCAGGGCGAGGAACAGGGAAATTACGGTGTCGAGCTGCTTGTGGCCCTCGCGGCCGGGCAGTTCCTTGTCGCGATGGTCGAGGTGGGCCAGGAGGAGATTGATCGGCCTATCGCCGGTTTCCAGTACTACGAGCAAAGCCGCCCGCACGCTTCTTCTACTGCCGTTATATGGCAATGGGATTTTTTGCCAGGAGCGCACCGGGAGTTTCGTCAGAATGCCGTTGCCGAAATCGCCGTCCAGCAATCGCGTGCTGACGGGCGAAAACAGCCAGGCCATTTCCAGGCGACCGCCCAACTCCTCTGTCTGACAAGTCGCTCCCCATAAACTGTTGCCGGCCACTTCGTTCAAGCCGACAACATCCATTCCCTCCAATAGCTTTGCCACCCGAGCCACATCGCAGCGCTCATCGTCGCCTTCACATCTATGGATATTGAAGGTCCCAATCCTCAGCTTTCTTTTTGGGACGAGAGGGACGGCCGCATCGGCTTCCATGCCCCTGCCTGAGTCGGGTGGGCTTTCCACCCGCTGGGATATGGCCCATCCCACCAGAAATACGACCATAATAATCGCCATAACGATTTTGTGGGACTTTTTCATCTTGCCTCAAACTCCACGGATGGATATCCTGCTCCCTCCTCGCTGCCCCCATGGTCGCGACTTTTCGTCACCGAGGGAGTGAATTCATTACGCGAAACTTTAGCCGATTCGGGTTTTGCGTGCTACCCAACTTTTTCCCGTCATTACATCGTCAAGGTGATAAATATGATCGATGTCAAAGCGATTACCGACCTGCACAAAAAAACCGTGGAAAGATGGCACGAAGGCGAAATCGACAATCGTTATGAGCGATTTTTGAATGTCGTCTGCCGCCAGCATCAACGTAATTTCCAGCTTTGGCACGAAGAAGATATTGCCCGCAGCCTGGACGTTTCCGACGCGGAGTTGGCCGGCGTCAAGCGTCGCATCGACAAGCTCAACCAACAGCGCAACGATTTCATCGAGCGGCTCGACGATTGCATCATTCAGGAGCTGCAGCAGCGGCACATAGTTCCCAAGCCCGGCGCGCGGCTCAATACGGAGACGCCCGGCAGCGTGATCGACCGGCTCTCCATCCTGGCCCTGCGAATTTTCCACATGCACGAGCAGGCCGATCGCGAAGACGCCACGACCGAGCATCGCCGGAAGGCGGAGGACAAGCTGGTCGTGCTCTACCAGCAGCACGCCGATCTGTCGAACTCGCTGGGCGAGTTGCTGGAAGACATTTTCGCCGGCCGCAAACAGATCAAAATCTACCGGCAGATGAAAATGTACAACG
>JAFGTN010000709.1 GCA_016934075.1 Pirellulales bacterium | reverse complement strand
TCGTCATCTTCTGGACCTCCTGATTGGTTACCTGTGGTGTGTATTATACACCTTATAAGGCTGTCCAGTTTTTGGGGTCCACCTCAACCGCCCTTAGCACTATTGTAGCTCTTGGTGAGTCGGCTGCCGGAAAATATTGATACCTTGCCGAATGTCCGGCTCCCGAACGCCTATGCATAATCGAGCGGATCTTCCAGCCCGGCTTCCGCAAAACCCCGCAATCGCAAACAACAGGCGTCGCATCGGCCGCAGCTTACTCCATTTCCAGACGGATCGTAGCAGGTATGGGTTAGTGAATAATCGACACCCAGTTCGGTGCCGCGACGGATTATCTGAGCCTTGGTCATCTCCAATAGCGGGGCGCGAACGCGAAACCGTAAAGTGCCTTCCACTCCGACCTTGGTGGCCAAGTTGGCCAAATGTTCGAAGGCTTTGAGGAATTCGGGCCGGCAGTCGGGATAGCCGCTGTAATCGACCGCGTTGACGCCCAGAAATATGTCCGCCGCGCCCACTACTTCCGCATAACCCAACGCCATCGAAAGCAATACCGTATTGCGGGCGGGAACGTACGTGACGGGAATCTCGGCGGACATCGTCTCTTCCGAGCGGTCCTTGGGAATATCTATCCGGTCGGTCAAGGCGCTGCCACCGAAACTCGACAGGTCGACAGAAACGGTGATGTGACGCCGAGCGCCAACGGCTTTTGCAACCCGTGCGGCGGCTTCGAGTTCGAAACGATGACGCTGACCATAATCGACCGACATGGCGTACAACTCGTATCCTTCGTCGCGGGCAATTGCAGCCACGGTGGCTGAGTCCAGTCCGCCGGATAATAATATTACAGCCGCTTTGCTTGACATAGTATCCTTGCCACTTCATCTGCAGAACAAGTCAAGGTTATTGGTATCTCCACCCGCCAACGAACCTTCGCATCATTTACTTTGTCAATTCATCGTCGACCAAATCCTTATGTCCCGGATTCGGCACTTTGAAATAAGTCGCCTTGCCGTTCGGATCTATGAATTCGGTCAAATTCAAATTGATGTTGGGTTTTTTGTGAGGATACCAAACACCCGGCCCCCATGCCTTGAGCTTATACGCCAGCCCGTTGGGGCGAATGGTGGAATCTGCTATAGGGCCTTCGAGCGAATCGATGTCGATCACCAGCAACCGTAAATCTACATCCTCAAGCTGCTTGTCCTTGGAAGGATTCAGGCAGAACACCAAAGGGCCGCGCATGATGGCTACTCGACCGGCCTGATTTACACGGCCCTTGACCAGTCGCGTGGGCATGGGCATATCGAGTTCTACGCGGTCTCCGCTTTTCCACTTGCGCGCAATCGTGAAAAACGAACCTGGTGTGGGACGTTCACCTCTACCCGCTCCTTCGACCGCTTTGCCATTGACCTTGACCGTCGCGCCGTCGCACCAGGCGGGAATCCGCAGGTCCACGGGAAACTCAGCCGCCTTCGCCGGATCTACATGGATAACTACTTTGCCCGAGTTAGGATAATCCGTTTCCTGCCGAAGGACAAGTTCCATGCCCGAGGGAAATTTGAATTTGGCGGACGATGCGGTATACAGATTCACAACCACTCCATTCTTCGAGCGGTAATATATCATCTTTGGTATCTCGCTCATAACCCGCCGGTAGTTGCACGGGCAGCAGTAGGTATCGCCGTTAAAATACGATCGCTTGCCTTCCATGGGCGTGTAATACCGTATTTTTCGTCCATCCGGCGATTGGGCCGCGAAAAGCGTGTTGAAGATACTGCGCTCCATAATATCGCCATAGCAAGACTTGCCTTCCATGCGACCTAATTCGTCGGCTAGCCTCACAATATAAGCTGTGGCACAGGTCTCGCCCAGATTGATGGTGCCTTCCTGGGTGTTGTGCCAACATTCATGATCACCGCAGGCGCCGGTAATAGACATGCCGTTGCCGTGGGTGAGGAACTCTACGACGTCGTGGCTGCCGTCAAGCAGTAGAGCTTCCGGCTGCAAGCGGTAAAGCTGAAGTTGAGCTATGCAACGTGACATGTGAGCATAAGCGTGGCCGTAGATATCACCGAAACGTCCTAATACGATTTCATGCTTCCACTCGGGCAACTTGCGGATCTTGACAACGAAATCGAGATACTTTTTGTTTTTTGTTTCGTTGTACAAATCCAGCAGCAACGGCTCGATTCCAGTCGCGCCCATCACCGTGTGGATGCCGCCGTCGAAGCCTCGATCGGGCTGGGCCGACCAATTGTCTACGATATAGTCCGCCGTTTTACATGCCGCTTCAAGCGCGCGGCGGTTGCCGAAAAGGCGATAATCTCTCAGCCATCCACGCATGATGTAAGACATCTCGTGTATGTCCCAAAGGAACCAAAGCCGCCGCGACGGTTTGAACATGCCCACATATCCGTCGGGCTCTTGCAGTTTGATCATCTCCTCGACCAACTGAGTCTTGCGTTTGATAGCTTCCTTGTCGCCACTATATGCGGCCAGGCCCACGGCGCTATCCATCAACATACCAACGCCGATAAATCCGCTGCTACGGTCCTTTTTACGAAAGGGCTTGATAAAATCACCTTCCAGATCAAGCTTGTTGAGGCTGCTCTGAATGGTCATGTCGATACGACGTCCGATTTCACCGCCAACTTTGACATCGTCGATCTTTAATGGAGTCAAGGCGTCAGAAGCCTGCGCGGCGGTTGCCCATATCACCGGCAAGCAACAGATTGTCAGGCAATGCAAAAAGCCAAAAAGGAAGCGTTGTGGATCGTTCATGTCGGCCTCTGGGTTGGTTGGTCGGAGGGGTTGAGGTATGATTACGATATACAGAAACCGTGTTTGGCCATTCAATACTAACCCGAAGCGCAAGCGAAGGGCGTGTGACGGCAAGGGAAATTACACAAAACGCCCTTCGCTTGCGCTTCGCGCTTAGTATTATACTACACCCTCGGTGGTGTTTCGGGGGCATATTCTACCGAAACCAAAAGGAGATCGCCAGTGAGCGACGCATTTGCCGACATTCTCGAAACCTTCGAAAACCAATACCAACAGCGCGACTACACCATCGAGATCGTCTGCCCGGAATTCACCTCGGTTTGCCCCAAAACGGGCCAGCCCGACTTCGGCACCCTCACTTTTACCTACGTGCCGGACAAGCTTTGTGTCGAGCTGAAAAGCCTGAAACTCTATCTGCAACAGTTCCGCAACGAGGGCATTTTCTACGAAAACGTCACCAATCGCATCCTTAATGACGTAGCCGGAATACTCCAACCGCGAAAAATGACACTGGTGGCCGCATTTACTGCCAGAGGGGGTATAACCACTACGGTGACAGCAAGTTTCGAGAAATCAGTCGGAAAATAAGGGGCGGAGGCGACCGAATCTGATCGAAAATTAAATAGTTAGTCAGAAACTGCGAATATTTACTTGTATGGCACCCGGACAATCTAGCAAGCTTAAAATTGTTGGATTGCCTGGCGGGACTATGCAACCTACAATTGGCGGGGTCTTTCTGCAGCCAGTATTTCCTAATCATTTTGGGAAGGATTTTACTATGTTTGGTGCAATCGGGCGTTATTTTCGGGCTCTTGGATATCTTTTGGTCGGAAAGGTTGACGCGGCTCGTATGTCGATCAGCCAGAATCCCAATGTGGTCAGTGCGACTTTCGACAATATTATCCGCGAGAAAGTTCGTCACATCCAACAATACAAAGACGCCATCGGGGCCATGATGGCCCAGGAAGAGAAGAAACACTCCGAGCTTAAACGCCAGACGGAAGAGGTCGAAAAGATCAGCAAGCTCAAGGAAGGCGCGGCCGCCATGGCTCGCAAGGTCGTCCAGCGGCACGCCGGCGATATCGAAGCCGTCAAAAAGGACCCCGAGTACGTCAAGTGCCAATCGGCCTTCACGGATTTCACCTCCACGCTAGAAGAAAAAGAAGCCCGTTGCGCCGAACTGGAAGAGGACATCAAAACCCTATCTTCTTCGATTGCCGGACACAAAACCCAAATCCAATCCTTCATGCGAGATCTGGAAAAGGTCAAGCAGGAAAAACACGAATCGGTAGCCGACATTATCACCGCCAAGGAAGAACGTGAACTGGCCGACATGGTCTCGGGCATCAGCGAGGACCGCTCTTCGGTCGAACTTCAGGAAATGCGAGAACTGCGAGCCAAGGCCAAAGCCACGGCGCGGGTATCTCGCGAAATGGCCGGCCTTGATACCAAGCGGGTTGAAGAAGAATTCCTGCAATACGCCACCGAATCGACCGCCAACAATGAGTTCGACGCGTTGATCGGATTGACCAGGAAAACAGATAAGCCCGACGGCGAATCGGAAGATCGAACGAAGATCCCCGAGGCGTAGGGAGGAGATGACGCGTGGCGGCCACAAACTATGAGTTCTTTACCAAGTTCGCCCGCATTCTGAACTCCAATCAGTCGCGGAGCATCGTGCTGTCGGGCAACGTATACGATCTATTCGATAACGGTCGCGAAGACGCCGGGCAGGACTATGTGCCGCTGATACCCATGCTCTGCGAACGTTCGGCCACGCAACGGCTGTTTCGCATCGTCTACGAACTCAACGGCCCGGTGCGCGTGTTCGACGGGATTGATACGCTGAAAAACGCTTGGATCGCCTGGAAGTCGGGCGTCGATCCCGATATGCTGCTTTTGCGCGAGCTTCGTGAAAAAGGCCCCTCGCGGCATGCCATGTTGGGCGATCAGTTCGAGCAACTGCTGCAAGATGCCGTGGGCAATCCCACCCTGGCTCTGGAGCTGTTGCGGCAGTTGACCGTGTGTTCGCGGTCGTCGCAACTCAGCGGCAATCTTTTGATCTTCATCGAAGCGGCCGATATGCTCTTGCCGGCGGGCAATGGAGACGTGGCGGCACTCAACGATAGTCAGTTGCACCGTATCAGCATCGTGCACGATTGGTTCAACGATCCGGCATTTCTGGCCGGCGGCGATTCGGTCTGCCTTGTGGCCGAGTCGCGCAGCCTCATCCACCCGCGCATAGCCAGTCTCCCGCAGGTGCTTTCCGTCGATATCCCCTCGCCCAACGCCGGTGAACGTGTACGATACATCGAATTTTTTTGTCATACGACACAACGACGGCCGGAGTTCTGGAGCACGACCGACGAACTGGCTGTTTACACGGCCGGGCTTTCGAACCACGCTCTGCGGCAACTCTTGTCGGCCGGAGCCTATCAGGAAGAGCCGATCCAGCCTGCCGACGTGGTCGATAAGGTCGAGTCGTTCATCCAGAGCCAGATCGGCGAGGACGTGGTCGAATTTAAGCGCGTTGCGCACGGATTGGACGATGTGGTAGGGTTCTCCAACCTGAAAAAGTTCATCCGCAAGGAACTGCTGCCGCGGTTTCGCGCCACGGGCACGGCGGCCTTGCCCGGCGCGGCTGTGGCCGGGCCCATCGGCGGCGGCAAAACGTTCATCTTCGAAGCCGTGGCCGGCGAACTGGACATGCCTGTGCTGGTATTGAAAAACATTCGCAGCCAGTGGTTCGGGCAGACCGACGTGATTTTCGAGCGTCTGCGGCGCGTACTCGAGGCATTAGAAAAAGTAGTAATCTTTGTCGACGAGGCCGACACACAATTCGGTGGCGTGGGGGCCGAAACGCATTCCACCGAACGGCGTTTGAC
>JAFGTN010000708.1 GCA_016934075.1 Pirellulales bacterium | reverse complement strand
TCGCGGCTCGTCGCAAATTGCGCCTTTCCACCAGGCCGAAAGCGTCAGCGTGGTCATGGCTGCCAGGGCCACATCATTTAGCGGCGCCGCCATCTGATTGTTAATGCCCGGCACCAGCAAAACCACCCCGCCGGCCATCCAGGCCCATTGCCGACCGACAACCGGACGCGCCAAGAGTACAGTGGCCAAGGCCAAAAGTATGCCCAACCCCCAATGCACCAGCGCGGCAGCCGTGGGACTGTCGATCACCATGGCCCACATGTACCAGATCTCGGTCAGCAAGGGAAATGTCGAATTGTCTTGATAGGGCAGATAACAAATGCCGCCGTGATCGATAAAGACCTTAGGCAACGTGAGGTGATAGCAGACGGCGTCGCCCGCGGTGGGGGGTGCCAAAGCACCGATAAGCGAGCCAATGCAAGCCGCCACCGCCAACACCCCCACACCCATCCCCAGCCAAAACGGTACCAACTGCCAGTCGGGCAGCGGTGCTTCGGGCGATGTATTGGGGGCGAAAGCCAGTTCGCAGCTCCGCAAATAGCCGCGCACCATTTCGCCGACCCCCCAGAAACCGGCGGCCAGTGTCAGAACTCCGATCACCGGCACGCTCAACACGCCAATCAGCCCCATAGCGGTCAGAACCATCCCGGCGATAATCAGCCCCACCGTAATGCCCCAGACAACTGTTGTGAGCGTATCTTCCGACTTGAATCCCAAACCGCGCAGGATGGGCCGCCCCAGACCGTAAGAGGCCAGAGTGAGAGTACCAAGCGTTAGTAATGAAAGAAGTTGTTCGATCACGGTTACCACCATCCCAGCATAGCCGTGCCGTAGGCGGCCGTTATTGCGACGGCCCAGAGGGCGAAGGTCCAAGCCTTTACGGGGGCAATAGGCGGACCGTTATCGCCACGCGAGCGAGGCTTGCCCAGGAGCGTGGCGGCGACGAAGTCGCGGGCTTCATATATTTGCCGGCCGACACGTTGTCTTTTCGTTTGCGGTGGGCGAAGAGGTGCTATCATCTTGAGTTTTCTCTTGGTTTTCGCTAAGGGATTGGACTTTTGCAAAATTGCGAGTCAAGGGCACTTAGATATAAATTGCCGGCGCAGCCGGCAATTTATATCTAAACGCTGCAAAGATGTTAACTTGTTATCTGTCAATGAATGAATGTCAGTCAAGACAATGTAAAAGAAACCTTCGCTTCGCTCAGCTTTCTTTCACATGTGCCCTTGACTCGCAATTTTGCAAAAGTCCAGTAAGGGAAATATACTGGCCGGCGGCACGCGCCACACTGGCCGGTTCGAGTTTATGCATGCACGGATGCCCGGCCAGCGGGCATTGATGGCGATGGCATGGACTGCAATCGACCGGGTGTCGAAGCACGACCACGTCGGGGCCGCAAGGCTGCCACTGCCGATGATTGTTCGTGCCGCTGAAGAGCGCAACGACGGGCGTGCCCACTGCGGCGGCCAGGTGTGCCGGGCCGGAATCACCGCCGATCAAAAGATCGACCCGTTGCAACAAGGCCGCCAGTTCCACAACATTCAATCGGCCGGTCAGGTCGACAACGCCGTCCAAGTCGCGGTCGCCGATGATGTGTCGCGAGATTTGCCGGTCGGCGGATCCTCCGATCAGGACGACTTGTAATTGAATGTTTTCCGGCACACTAAGTTTCAGCATATCCAGCAGCGTTCGCCAGTGTTCGACCGGCCAGCGTTTGGCGGTAGTGCCTGCCGAAACGTGCAAGGCAACGCGCGTCGTTTGCTCGTGCAACCCCAATTCATCGAGCATGCTCGCCACGCTCCGCTCGGACGAACTGGTCGGATTATAACGTGGCCGTGCTTCGCTGCCATCGGCAGGCTTGATGCCCAACTGCTCCAATAAGGCCAAGCGCGAATCGACCTCGGGACGGTCGGGCACGAACGGTGCCGTATCGGTGAGCATGAATCCGCCCCCACCACAGGTCCAACCCAACCGGCGGCGCACGCCGGCCAGCCATAGCATCAGAGCATGCGGAAATTCTCCACGGACGTCGATACCCAGGTCGAATTTACACCGCCTCAACCGTAGTCCTTGCGCGAAAACGGCACCCGCCCAGGCAAAACGAGTGAAAAACGATCGCGAATCACCGCGAAGGAAACGGTTCAAGCGCGAAACATGCACGCGGTCGACATGCCCGATGGATTCGAATAGCTCGCGGTTCCAAGGCCCGCAAAGCACTTCGATCGACGCTTGCGGATAGCGGCGTCGCAAGAGAGGCAGCATTACGGTCGTAATAATCGCATCGCCCATGTGATCCAATTGTATGAGCAGGATGCGGAGCGGATCATAGTTTATTTCGGAAGCGGCGCTCGCAAACGACCTTCGTAACAGACGGGCGGAGGCAAACAGCATCGCTCCCAGCGTGTCGATCAGCGTGAACATGATCCGCCAGCGCAACCGCACATAACGATATCTTCCCAGTGGACGGCGGCGAAGACGTTTAGTGGATTTGTGATTAGCTGGTTGCATATTCAAGTGATCATATTCGGCGGCTATGGGTTGCCCTGTTTTTCATAAGCGCGGCGTGTGATCCGCGCCACCGACTCCCATGTGAATTGTTTTTGCACACGGCGTGCCAGGTGCTCGTTGCGTTCCATCTTGAACGCCGCGCGGACCGCTTCGCGAATCTCCTCCAAGTTTTTCGGTCCCACATAGAGTGCCTGGTTGCCGAAATACTCGTGTCCCGACCCACCTCTGGGCAATACCAGCGGTACGCCCGACATGGCGGCTTCCAAAGCTACCAGGCCCGGCGTTTCGAACCAGCTTGTCAGCGCCAGGCAGCGACAGGCCCCATAAGCCGAAGCCAGCATAGGCGCGTCGTGGTTGATATGGCCGACGAAATGAACATTCGAGCCTGCTTCGCGCAAGCAGGCTTCGTGATAGGCCATGTGTCCCGGCACGGGTTGGCCCACTACAACAAGCGGCATGTCGGTGTCTTTCAATGCCCGAATCAACCCCAGTTGGTTCTTCCGCGGTTCGATGCGACCGATCGACAGCACGAAGTCGCGCAAGCCGTATTTGCGTTCGAACTGTCCGGCGTCCGCGATGGCAAAACGCGGATCGGCACCGTTGGGGACAACGTGAATCCGTCGTGCGGGCACCTGGAAAAGCCGCATCAGCTGGTCGGCCTCGCTGCTGGAATTAGGCAGCAGCATGTCAACGCTGTGATAAAGACTCCGTCGCCATGACGGCAGCGAAGGCCAGTTTGCACGCAGCACATAACGACAGGCAGCGCCCAATCGCCGCGACAACCGGCCCGGCTCGCGCCAGTAGCTTGCCAGGTCGAACCAGGCGATGGTGGAAAGCACAACGCGAACACCCTGTCGACGGGCGGCGTCGATTGTGGGGATATGTTCCGGTAAGCTACCGAAAAGATGCAGGCAATCGCCCTCTGCAAGCTTGTGTTCCCAAGGCCGCCAGAGCTTGGCACGCAACCCGATCTTTGCCAAAGCCGAGGCCGTCGCCGTCATTTGCACCTCGCCTCCGCCGGGCGCCGACATCACGTTCAGCCCACCGGCGAGGAACACTCGCGCCGTCGTCTTGCAGGGCGTCGGGGGGTTTCGCGTGATGGTTTGCGTTTTCATCTACGGCCTCCACCATCGTCGTAGGGCACGTTTGGCGTAGTGACGCCATGTTGTGGCGCCGATCTCCTCGACCGGGGTAACGCATTCCCAATCGATGAGATGTCGAATATGATCTTTCAGTCCGTGAGCGCGATCAACACGAACCGGGTGAAAGTTTGTCTGAGAGCCACGGTTCTCATAGGCCAAGGCGCTTGGTGAAAAACTCAGTGTAGAGCCATCGATGGGTATCAAGGCGACGTGGCGGTCGCGGAAATACTCCAAGCCCAAGCGATAGTCCTGCGGAACGTTCTTGACCGAAACCACGTACTGTTCACCCCGCCGCACGACGCTGAGCCTCACGGCCAGACGCGCGTTCCACCAATCGACGAACCGCGTCATCGAAACCCGCCACACGGCGGCGAACTCGGAAACCGTCGCGAAAAGCTCGCGCAATACTTCAGGATGACGTCCCAATCGCCTGGTCGGATGGCCGTAGAGGAAGACCGGCTCGCCGGCCAGGTATCTCTGCCGGGCAGTAGTACAATAGTGTTCCGCGGCCGCGCTAACGGCCGACCGCTCGCGAGCCTTTTCGGCCGAAGACAACAACTTTGCCGTACCGCCCGGAGCGGATTGCGCGGCGTCCAGGAATGATGCCAGACATACCGGGTGAACTGGAATTTGCAGCGGTAGGTGATTCGCGGCTATTAAGGGATCTCCAGTGGCAAAGTGAAAGGGCAACTCATCATAGGCCAGCGCGAATTCTGAACTGTGCGAAATTTTCAATTTTGTCATGGCGGCATACAACTCTGGATAAAAGCGGCC
>JAFGTN010000707.1 GCA_016934075.1 Pirellulales bacterium | reverse complement strand
ATCGAATTTGCCCGCAATGTGGTCGGCCTTTCCGGAGCTCATTCCACCGAATTCGATAAGGACAATCCTCACCCGGTGATTTGCCTTTTGGATGAGCAGAAGACGATTACGGATAAGGGCGGCACGATGCGTTTGGGTGCGCAAGAAGCCGTTTTGACGCCGGGCAGCAAGGTGGCGTCGTGTTACGGCAAACAGGAAATCTCCGAACGGCACCGCCATCGCTATGAGTTCAATAACGACTATCGCCAGCGGCTGGCCGAAAAAGGTCTCCTGGCCACTGGTACAAACACGGACGGCTCGCTGGTCGAGATTGTCGAGTTGCAGGACCATCCTTGGTTCGTGGCCGTACAGTTCCACCCCGAGTTCAAATCGCAGCCGACCCGATCGCACCCGTTATTCTCGGGTTTCGTAGGTGCGGCGGTGAAGCGTCACGGGTAGATTAGATAACAGATAACAGATGGCAGATGGCAGAGGATAGAGGACAGAGTATAGACTGTTAGACCGGTCGCCCGCGACCGGTGAATCATCTGAAAACCACTTGTCTCAACCGGTTGCAGGCGACCGGGCTAACTTGTGGCTTTTGGCACGAATATACCAACGGGAGCAAACACATGTCGGATTCATCCAACCCCGAAAAGAAAATTATTATCGACGAGGATTGGAAAGAGCGGGCTAGGGCCGAGAAGGAAGAGCTTGCCAAGAAACAGAAGGAAGCCGAATCGGCAAAGACGGAGGATAAATCCGCGGACGCGGCGGGGATCGGCGATGAGAACGCGGACCAGGCAGGACCGGCGGCGGAAGAAATGAAATGGCCGGAGCCGTCGTTGCCGCTTTTGGTGACCACGCTGGCCACGCAGGCCATGGTGGCTTTGGGGCTGGTTCCGCATCCGACCTCGGGTAAGTCCGAACCGGATCTGGGTCAAGCAAAGCATTTTATCGGCACTGTCGAGTTGCTTTTAGAGAAAACCGAGGGCAACCGTACCAAGGAAGAGTCGGAAATGATCGAAGAGGTTTTGCACCAGTTGCGGATGGGGTACGTTGCGGTGAGTAAAGCGTGACACACATGAAATTCCTTGGGAGCCGCGAATATACCCCGGCTCAGCGGGAGCTTCGTCCTCCCTGGAATCCACGGGGCCGAACATGAAGACCGCGGGTGTGCATGTCGGTACTTCCGGCTGGACTTATGACGATTGGTCCGGGCCGTTTTATCCGTCCGAGGTGAAGGGTACGGATCGCTTGCGGTTCTATTCCGAACGATTCGACACGGTTGAGGTTAATGCCAGTTTCTATCGCACGCCCAGCCAGCCCATGATCGACGCATGGAACCGCCGTTTGGGAGCGGATTTCCACTTGGTGGTGAAAGGGTTGCGGGTGGTGACTCATTTCAAGAAGCTGCGCGACTGCGAAGAACCATTACAGGGATTTCTCGAACGTGTATTGCAGCTTCGCTCGCTACGGGTAATTCTATGGCAATTGCCGCCGTCGCTTCACAAGGATTATTCGCGACTGGATGATTTTCTTACCGGTTTGCCGCGGCAAGTTCGACACGCTGTCGAGTTCCGGCATGAGAGTTGGTGGGACGGGGATATTGTCGAATTATTGACAAAACACGGAGCTGCTTTTGTGGCCCTGAGCCACCCCGAACTGCCCCAAACTGTCCATGTCACCGGCGATTTTCTTTATGTCCGATTCCACGGGCGGGGTGAAGAACTGTATCGATATGACTATTCGGATGAGGAGTTGGCTGATTGGGTCGGGCGGCTGGGGCCACACTTGCCGGGCCGGGAACTGTATGGTTTTTTTAACAACGACTATGGAGCCAACGCGCCGAAAAACGCGGCCGTTTTTCGAGAATTGTTGAGCGGGAATGCTTGACGGAGGGGGAGGGGGGGTATTACATTTATTCTTGAGCGATTGAGAGGGTAGAGGCTTCAACACATTAAACGACAGCATGCTTTTCAGGAGACGATCAATATGAACACATCAACAGCCAAACGTTCAGCGGTCACCCGGCGCGGTTTCATGGCGGCAGGTGCCGCATCTGTAGCGGGGGCAGCCACTGTCTGCTCGCAGGCTCGGGCTGCCGAAAAGTGTGCGGTCGTCGAGCCGCCGACCGGCAAACGGATCCTGCTCTCATGCAAATTGGGCATGATCACCAAAAAAGAGGGTGGCAAGAATCTTTCACTGACCGAGCGGTTGAGCCTGGCCGGCAAGGCCGGGTTCGACGGCGTCGACCTGGACCAGGCCGGTGAGTATACGCCCCAGCAAGCCCGTGACGCGGTCGCCGAATCCGGCGTGTTCGTGCATAACGCCATCAATCACGCTCACTGGCAAGATCGGCTTACCAGCCCCGACGAGAAAGTCCGTGCAAAGGGCCGCGCGAACATCGAGCACTGCATGAGGGTATCGCACGCGGCGGGTGGTAGCGGCGTATTGATCGTGGTGGGCCATGCCAGGGACGGCAAGCCCGACGAAGTCGATAAACGTTGCCAAGAAGAAATCAAGAAACTTTTGCCCCTGGCGGCCGCGCTGGGTCAAATGATTCTGGTCGAAAACGTTTGGAACCAGATGTACTATGAACACAATTCACCGCCCGAACAAACGCCTGAAGGCTTCATCAAGTTCGTCGACAGCTTCAACAGTCCCTGGGTGGGAATGTACTACGATATCGGCAACCATTGGAAATACGGCCAGCCCGGCGATTGGATCCGCGCCTTCGGGCGCCGTTGCGTCAAACTCGACGTCAAAGGCTTCAGCCGGGCGAAGAACAAGTTCACCGATATCGGCGAAGGCGACCTGCCATGGGAGCAGGTCCGCAAAGCACTCAACGATATCGGCTTTACAGGCTGGGCCACGGCCGAGGTGGGTGGCGGCGGACTGGAACGGTTGACTAAAGTCTGTAACCAGATGAAAAAGGCGTTTGGAGTTTGAACTGTCAGTTTCCAGTTTCCAGAAATTTCCTCATTGGACATTGATCATTGAACCTTGAGCATTGATCATTTTCACACCGGGAGTCAAGATGATTATCGAGCCGTGGATACGAGATAATGTTTGTGTTAACGCCCATCCTCAGGGGTGTTTCCAGCAGGTCAAGGACCAGATCGCCTACGTTGCAGCTCGGGAAAAAATCGATGGCCCCAAGCGGGTGTTGGTTATCGGCGCTTCTAACGGGTATGGCCTGGCGTCGCGTATCGTTTCGACTTTCGCCACCGGAGCGGACACCGTGGGCGTGGCTTACGAACGCCCGGCCAAAGAAAAACGCACGGCCTCTGCCGGCTGGTACAACAACGAGGCTTTTTGCGCGTTGGCCCGCGAGCATGGCCGCCAGGCCTGGGATATCAACGGCGATGCCTTCTCGTCCGAGGTCAAGGACGAGACGCTGGAAACAGTGCGCGAGAATCTGGGGCAGGTGGATCTGATGGTCTACAGTATAGCCTCGCCGCGGCGCATCGACCCCTGGACGGGCGAGATCTATTCGTCGGTTATCAAACCCATCGGCGATGCTTATACGGCCAAGACCGTGGATTTTCTCACGGGCGAGATGCGCAACGAGACCAGCCAACCGGCCACGCCAGAGGAAATCGACCACACCATCCGCGTCATGGGAGGCGAGGATTGGACCTTGTGGGTTGAGGAATTATTGGCGGCCGGTCTGGTGGCCGAGGGATTCCGGACAGTTGCTTTCTCTTATATCGGCCCGGAAATCACTCGGCCGATTTATCGCGACGGTACTATCGGCAAGGCCAAGGAAGACCTGGAACTCCACGTCGAAGGCATTAACTCCATACTCAAATCACTTTCGGGCAGGGCGGTGATCGGCGTGCAGAAAGCGCTCGTCACACGTGCCAGCGCGGTGATCCCGGCCGTGCCGCTTTATATTTCGCTGCTCTACAAGGTGATGAAAGCCAAGGGCCTGCACGAAAATTGCATCCAGCAGATCTACCGGCTCTATCACGATTTCCTTTTCGCGCGGGTTCCGGCGGCGACCGATGAAATGGGCCGCTTACGTCTGGATGATTGGGAGATGCGCGAAGATGTGCAATCCGAAGTGGCACGGCTCTGGCTCGAAGTCGACAACAACAACATCGCCGAATTGGCCGACCTGGACGGCTTCCGCGAAGAGTTCCTGCGCCACCACGGTTTCGGCATCAAGGGAATAGATTACTCTCAGGATGCCGAGATTTAAAGATTTTGAACGGAACGGCGTCAGTCACCGGCACGAATCTACCGCAACACCCCGTTTTTAACGGCTTTCCAATATGCACCAAGGAGGCCGATGTCGCGGCAAAGTTGAAAAATTCTCGGTTTCCATAAGATCGTGTTCGAGCCACTTTAGGACACGGACCATGCTGGTCCGCAATTCGGTCCGCAATTCGTTGAGTCTGAAAATGTCCCAGAACCCCGAGTTTTATCAATCGACGCTTGAAATAGGCGTATCGACACCCCTCAAACCGATGCCTTTGAGGGGTTCGGTTCCTGGAAATCGCCGGGTTTTCTGGTTATTATGGACAGATGGCCCGTTCTTCTGGCGGGCAATTTATGATGGCTATTGACGACTCGAAGACTCGTTCTCTACCTTTGGAATAGGCGGCACATGATTTGATTATCGAAGGCTCGGCGGAATGAAACAGCTTTTTACCCAGGAACTCTTGCTGCTGACTGTTGCAGTGGCAGCAACTACTTTTCTGCTTGGCGGTTTGGCCGGCTATTTAGTTTTGAGCAAATACGGTCTCGCGCTCGGCGTGCTGCAGGCCGGCGATAAAACCAACGGCACGGAAGCTGGCGCGGCAGACGAGGGCAAAGGGCAAGGCCCCCAGGCTATGCTTGTTCGCGTGGGGACGGTCGAGCGGGAACCGATCGTTCCTGTCAGGACGCTGGTGGGCGACTTGATTGCAGTACGCACCGCCACGATTCCCACGGAAGTAGCGGGCAAGGTTGTCAAACTGCCGGTCGATGAAGGCACGAAAGTCATCGGTGGAAAAACATTGCTGGCTCGCATCGACGACACCTGGACCAAATTGGACGATGAAAAAATCGCCACCCAAATCGCCGAGAAAGAAGCCACGCTCTCTTTTGAAAAGGATGAACTTAAACGTTACGAAGGCATGCTCAAGGACGAGGCCGTGTCCTTGAGCGAGACGGAAAAAGAACGTACGGTGATCAAAGAGTTGGAAGCCTCGATCGCGGAACTCAACGTGATGCTCAAGGAATGCCGGGAACGCAAGGATCGGCTCGACATCATCGCACCGTTCGACGGCAGCGTTGTCGCCAAACATACCGAAATCGGCGAATATGTGCCCATCGGCAGCCGGATCGTCGATATCGTTTCCACGGGCCGCATCGATGCTCGGATAATGGTGCCCGAGGCGTCTTTGCCCTTGCTCGATGTCGGGGATGAACTGGACGTCGTAGTCGACTCGCTGGGACTGGAGCTTCGTGGAAAAGTCTTTTCGATCAATGCCCAGGGATCGGTCGGTAGCCGTACTTTCCCGGTGCGCGTCGAACTCGACGACCAGAATGGGATACTGCTACCCGGTATGGGCGTGAGCGTTTTTGTGCCGGTAATGCACGAATCCACCCAACTGCTGGTGCCTAGAGACGCTGTGCTGACGAAGCCCGACGGATCCATGATCTGGATCATAAAACCGAAAGATGTGAACACAGATCAGAGCAATCCGCAAAAAGAGACGCTGGTTGCCCAGCCGGTGCCTGTTCGAGTGTTGTCGCGCAGTCGCGATGCCTACGCGATTTATCCTGAACGAGACAGCGATAAAAACCTCGTTGTTCCCGGTGTGAAGGTGGTTTTAGAAGGATTGGAACGCTTGATTCCAGGAGTGGCAGTCCGTATCGATCCGGATATCTCACCCTTGTCTCCGGTTCCGGGAATGTATCGTACGGGGCAACAGATAATCGATCGTCCAAAAAAAAACAGGCCGAAAGGCTGGCAGTCGAGCCGCTAAGCACAAACCTACAAAATGATCGAGTTCGTTGCTCACCAGGCGTTATATAACCTTTATATTTTCATTTATTTCTGGACTTTTGCAAAATTGTGAGTCAAGGGCACATGTAAAAGAAAGCTTTGCGAAGCGAAGGTTTCTTTTACATTTGACTCGCAATTATGCAAAAGTCCAGTAATTAGTAGTATAGATGACCATGGACCCCATTCGATTTGCCATTCAGAATCCGGTCAAAATCACAGTGGGAGTGATACTGCTGCTTCTCTTCGGCGTCATTGCCCTGGCCAATATTCCCATTCAATTAACACCGGACGTTGATCGTCCCGTGATAACGATTAGCACGAGCTGGTCTGGACGCAGCCCCGAAGAGATCGAGAAATCGATCATTCTCGAACAGGAAGAAAAGCTCAAATCGGTTCAGGGGCTATGGAAAATGACGTCACAGGCATCTCTGGGTCGCGCCAGAATTACGCTCGAATTCAATGTTGGTTCTCCGCCCGAGCGCATTTTGCAGGAGGTGTCGAATAAAATCGACGAAGTTCCTGAGTATCCGGAGGATGTCGATCGTCCCATCATCGACCTGGCCGATACGGCCGGTGACGACGCGATTGCATATCTGCTGCTGCAGGCGGAGGATCCGAATTTCGAGGTTGCTACGTTCTATGACTACGCCGACCGCTACCTCAAGCCCAGCCTGGAAAGAATCGAAGGCGTAGCGGAAATCGACATCAAGGGCGGTCGAGAGCATCAAGTCCAGGTTCGTTTCAATCCAAAGGCCCTGGCCAGGCGCAGCATCACCCTACCCGAGTTGAATTCCGCCTTGAGGCTCGATAATGTCAACTCCTCGGCCGGCGACCTGGTGAATAACCGGCAAGATGTGCGCTTCCGGGTGTTGGGACAATACGACTCGCTGCAACCGCTACTTGACACGATTATCAAATACGATGCAAACGGCAGTCCCGTGCGCGTTTCCGACGTTGCGCATGTCGAATTGGCCTTGGAAAAAACGACCCATTTCGACCAGTGCAAGGGTCGCACGTCAATGACCATCTTCATCAAACGCAAGACCGGCAGCAATGTTCTCGATATTATCGAGGAAGTTCATAAAGTCGTCGATGAAATGAATGCCGAAGGCGGAGTCTTGCAAAGCTTCAAGAACGACCGCCACGGCTTGAGGTTGCGAATGGCGTTCGACGATTCACATTATATCTATAGTGCCATCAGCCTGGTGCGGGAAAACCTGTTGATCGGGGGCTGCCTGGCCGTGCTGGTCCTCTTGCTTTTCCTGCGCAGTGTGCGTTCGACTCTGATTATTGCCGTTACGATCCCCATTTCGGTAATCGGCACTTTTGTCGTAATGTGGTTTGCCGACCGAAATCTGAATGTGATTTCGCTTGCGGGCCTGAGCTTCGCTGTGGGCATGGTTGTCGACAACGCGATTGTGGTTCTCGAAAACATCGATCGCCATTTGAAACTCGGCGCCGGCCCCATGCAGGCGGCCTACCAGGGAACCCGCGAGGTGTGGGGTGCAATTCTCGCTTCCACACTGACGACGATAGCCGT
>JAFGTN010000706.1 GCA_016934075.1 Pirellulales bacterium | reverse complement strand
GCGCAGCGGCTTGCGCGGCGCATGCCTCGGGCACGAATCACGTTCGTCGGTGGCGGGCGGGATTTCGAACGACGCCACGTGGCCGCCGCGGGCTTCGACTATATGGCCCTGCCTTGCCGTGCTGTACCTAAGCGGCTGCAATCCGTGCCGGGCTTCCTTGCGCAAAACCTCGCCGGTTACCTGGCCGCGCGGCGATTTGTGCGCGACGAAAATGTTTCGCTGGTCGTGGGGTTGGGTGGTTATGCAAGCGTACCTGTCGCCCGCGCCGCGGTTAAGGCCGGCATCAAGCTCGTGTTGATCGAACAAAACACAGTGCCGGGTCGCGCCAACCGATGGTTGGCACGCTCGGCCGACGCCGTTTGCGTAGCCTTCGAGCAAACGGCGTCAAAACTACCACGGCGATGCGCGACACACGTTACCGGTACGCCCATCCGCGAAAAGCAACCGGCGGGGAAACTTTTCCCCGAGCCATGCACGGTGGGAGCAAGCGTGGTCGACGACTTTGCCGGCAGTTCACGGTCGCTACGATTCGATTCGTCCCACGATGATTTTGCGCAAAGCTTATACGAACGTTCCACGGCAAAACGCCTGACCGTGCTGGGCGGTTCGGCCGGCGCCAAGGCCATAAACGAAAACGTGCCGCGAGCGCTGTACAAAGTTCGCAATCGGCTCGAAGGATGGGAGATCGTGCACCAAACGGGCGAGGCACACCTGGAATCCACCCGCGTGCTCTATCGCAAGCTGGGCATCGAGGCCAGTGTGATGCCGTTTATCGCCGACATGCCGGAGTTGTTGGACAAGAGCGACCTGACCATCTGTCGAGCCGGCGGTTCAACCTTGGCCGAAGTGGCGGCGGCCGGTTCCCCGGCCGTGATCCTGCCCTATCCGCACGCGGCGGCCGATCACCAGCGAAAGAACGCCGAACTGTTCAGCCAAAGCGGCGGTTGCGTGTTGTTGGACGAACGCGAAACCCACGACAGACTAGACGACCGCCTGGCCGAATCACTCGACGGTCTGCTGGGCGACGATGCGAGACGGCAAAGGATCTCGCAAACCGTGCGGCGACTGGGCCGACCAAAAGCGGCCGAAACGATCGCCGATATTGTGGAAGGGATGCTGTAATAAACAACCGTGTGGCACGCCCAGAATGGACGTGTGGAGTGTTTTGCATCAACCACCAATTTCCACATCCATACTGGGCGTGCCACACGGTAGAATGAATATCTTGCCTGTCGTTCCCAAGCCGGCGCACCGGCACGTTTACTCATCGTTGCCGTTCTCGCCACACTTGCATTTAGCCGGACTGTGACCAAACACGAGCATCGCGCCACCGATCAGCAACATCAAAACGCCGAAGCTGATTGTGAGCCAGACAGCCAGGCCCGGCCCTTCCGTCTTCCAGGTTTCCCAGTCGGGCGGACCGACCCAGGGCACGACGGCCAGCAGCATTACACCGATTACGATGATCGAGAATCCGACCACGCCAAACGGCGAGAAGGCGGCCCCACCGGCTGTGACGCGGTCTTCTTCCAGCGAGCCGATGGGAGCTTGCAGGCGGTCGATAAATGCATCCACCCGCCCGCACTCCAACGTCTTCATGGGCACCAGCAGGCTAACCACAAGCGTAACGGTCAGAGTCACAATCAGCGTGCCCGTAAAAAGCACAATCTCTTTTTCCAGAAGCTGCGAGGCGAAAACACCCCCGTCACCGTCGCCGATCACTATTTCTATCGTGCTCGGGCACCACGCCAGCAATGCCAGCCCGACAAGGATACCAACAAACCAACCCACCAACGCGGCCAGATTGGTCACGCGACGCGACAAGAGGCCCAGGATCATGGGAACGCCAACCGGCGCCGTTACGATGCCGAACAAAGTAACCATGTTCTTGAAAAGGTCCTCGCCCGTGCCCCTCGACATCAAGAATGCGGCACCCAAAGCGAAACCACCGATAACCAACGTTAACAAACGACCCACGGCTACAAGTTCCTTCTGCGAAGCGCCGCGGTGAATCAAGCGGCGGTAGACGTCATTGGTCAACACGCCCGCACACACGTTGTAGTCGCTGCTGAGCATGGACATCGTGGCGGCGAACATGGCGGCCACGACCAGGCCCAAGATTCCCGGTGGCAGCAGTTCCACGCACAGTCGTGGGTAGACTTCCTTGCCGGGAACATCGCTGAGAAAATGCACGGCGGCCATGGCGGGAATGAACATCAGCGGCGGGCCGATGACGTTCAAGAGGGTAACGAACCATCCGACCTTGAGGGCTTCTTTCTCATCGGCCACGCAATAGTAGCGCTGAATCAGCGGCCAGTTGACGCTACTCCAGGCCACGCAATACAAAAGTGACAGGAGCACCACGTATACCCAGTTGTATTCGGCCGTGAAAAAGTCACCGATTCCGGCCGGCGCAATCTTGTCCAGACTTTCGATTCCGCCGATACGATCTATGGACAGCGGCAGCAGAATCAAAACGGCGATGGCCATCACCACGAATTGGATAAAGTCGGTCACGGCGACCGCCCACAGCCCACCCATGAACGTGTATAAGAGGATAATTATTCCCGACCAAAACATGCACACATGGATGGGGAGCCCCAGACTAACGGAAATAAACGTGCCTATGGCGACCAGCTTGAGTCCGTCGTCGACCATTTTGACGGGAATGCCCTGCCATGCGATCAATTGCCGGAAGCCGGCGCTGTAGCGGGTTTCCAAATACTCGACAGGGCTGTCGATCCGCGCCCGCCGCCAGCGCTTCGCGAAAAGCAAGACGCTGAAAACGGTTGCCGGCACGGCCACCCACAGGAGCGTCACCCCCGCCCAGCCATACTTATAGGCCAGTGCCGAATAGGACACGAAGGCAAACACGCTGAAGCTGCTCATGTAGAAGGAAACGCCGGAGAGCCACCAGGGGATATTGTTACCGCCGCTGAAATAGTCCTTGATGCCGCGCATGAAACGGTAGAAATAGGCGCCGATGGCCAGCATCAAAAGGAAATAACCCACCAGCACCATCTTGTCGGCAAATTCCAGACGACTCTCAAAGCCCTCCAGTAAAAATAGACTTTTTATCCATTCCCCCAGGCTGACTGCT
>JAFGTN010000705.1 GCA_016934075.1 Pirellulales bacterium | reverse complement strand
CACGAGTGCCCTGAAAAAACCTGCTGCGTCTCTGGGAAACCTGCCTTTCTAACAGGCTCCAGCAAAAAACTTTCTCAGCGGTCTCAGTATGGGCGTGAAAGCGAAGTTCGTCTACAATATTCGCCTCTTTTCACGCCCATTCTAGGCGTGCCACACGTCGTACTTCTCTTTTCGCCCCCCGCGATTTCCACCGCCACTTTCCGCAAATCTCTTGGATGCGGGTAGAATTTTTCGCCCTGGTGGGATAAAGCGGAATTTCCGGCCCGGCTGTTTGCCGCCTTCTTCCGGTCCCGTCCCGGCCTGTTGCATTTTTGCATCGTATACTTGAGGCGATAGATCAACGTGACGCCGGGATATCGCGTAATCACACTGGCTGACAAGCAGCCAGTGCCACCCATCGGCACCAGCCGGTGAAACCCGGCCCGCACCTGTAGAAATCGCCACAACCGCTAGGAACGGACCGAAATGCCACGACACCCTAGAATACACTCCTGCTTGTTCCTCGTGCTGATATCACTGCTATGGCCGTATAGCGCGGGCACGCTTGCCGCGACGACTGGCGAAAAGTCCGAGGATTCCACTCGCCACCGGGTGCTCGACCGCTTCGTTTCGTTAACCACTCTCGAGGTACAGTTGTTCGCCGACGCGGCCGACGGCAGCCTGGACAAACACTCGCTCCTGGCGGCCGCCTTGATCGCCAGCGGTGTCGACGATCCCGAAATGGTCTGCTCCTACGAAAACCAGGTGGCCGTTTTGGCCGACCGCCTGCGACGATCGGGTACCGTGAAAGGCTCGCCGCAAGAACAAGTACAAGCTATATTCGAATTCATGCACCGCGAAATGCTCTACGGCGGATACCGCTTGGATGCCACCGATATGACAACCGTTTTGCGGGAAGGCCGCTTCAACTGCGTCAGTTCTTCGGTGCTGTTCTGCTGCCTTTGCAGCCGGTTCGGCATCAAGGCCGAGGGGCTGGAAATTCCAGGCCACGCCATGACCCGCGTCGAGTTGCCCGACGGCGAACTGAGGATCGAAGCGACATGCCCGCAATGGTTTCGGCTGATCGACGATCCTCAGCGCCGCGAAGAACTGATTCGCCGGACCGTGGGCCGGCAAGCGGCCAAGGATTCTATCGGCGCCGCGCGCCTCGATCGAAAAACACCCATCGCCGGCAAAAAAGACGGTTTTCGCAGTGTCTCGGGCGTGGAACTGGTGGCCACGATCTACTACAACCGCGGCGTCGACCTGTTGGCGAGTCGGCAGTTTGCACAAGCAATGGCGGCCAACTGCAAGGCCGTGCGACTCGATTGCTCCAATAAAACAGCCTGGGGCAATTTGCTGGCCACCTTGAACAACTGGGCAATCGCCATCGGCAGCAAAGGACAATTCGAAAAAGCCGTGTCCTTGTTGGAGATAGGCCTGACCGTCGAGCCCGACTTTCAAGCCTTCGCCAGCAATTACACACACGTCTACCATCGTTGGGTCGAAGAACTTTGCAGCCGGGGCCGGCATCAAGATGCGCTCGAACAACTGGGCCGGGCAGCCGCGATCCAACCCAATGAGCCCTGGTTTTTACAAGCATCGCAAGACGTGCTCAAACACTGGTCGCAAACCAGGGCAAATACCGCAATGATCGACACGAGCGTCCCCGTACTGCACGATCATGAAAACTTCTCGAGCGGCCGTATCAAGTTTCTGGAAACCGTGTCGGGACAATAGCTGTATGCAGCATTAATGCTGAACTTTCGCAAAATTGCGAGTCAATGCACGTTTTCCAAGAGCGGCAACCTGACGGATATTCGTGTGCCCTGATTGGGAACGGAATGCACGGTCGCCTGACCACCGAGCAAACTCACGCGTTCGCGGATGCCGCGCAGCCCGTAACGGGCGTGTGGGACATCTTTGGGATCAAAACCGACTCCCCAATCCTCGACACGGAGCCAGATCTGCTCGTTTTCCTCTTTAATATCGACATGAATTTCGTCGGATCGGCTGTGGCGGCAGGCGTTGTGAAGCGCTTCTTGTACGATACGGAATAAGGCCGTTTCCAACGGTGGAGCCAGCCGTTCGCAATGGAGCTCGTGCTTGAAAACGATCTCCGGGCTGCTTTGCAGTCGCTGTTCGCAGACGAGGTAATCGATAGCGGCGATAACTCCCGACTCGTCGAGGATGGGTGGGCGGAGTCCGCTTATAAGGCTGCGCGTCTCGTCGACACTTTGCCTGAGTAGTGCCGTACCGATTTCGATGGTGTCTTGAATGTGCTGTTGGTTTTCTTCGGCAAGCGGGCCTATACCCTGGAATCGCAGCAAGGCACCGGCCAGTTTTTGCGCCAATCCATCGTGGATCTCGTATGCCACCAGTTTTCGTTCGCGTTCCTGCAAGTCCAACAGTTCGCGGAGGAACTGTTTTTCGCGCTGCAGTTCAGCGTCGGTTCTCTGCCGTTCCAACACATTGGCGAACAGTTCGCCCGCAATTTTCAGCAAAGCAACATGTTCGAGCGACCATGTTTTCTTCTCGGTCACCGAATCGAACCCCACAAAACCCACCAGGCGATTACGGCTGGTAAGCGGCACGGCTATCAGGGATTTGGTTGCTTCCGAAGGTAAGAATTGTTTCGACGCGCTGTTTTTGCCATCGGCATCTTCGACGCAGGGAATATGCACGATATCGAAATCATGTTCATCGCTGGACCACCAGGGCAGATCGTCCAGTGGGATTTTCTGGAACTGGTGCGATCCGGAATCGATCTCGGCAGTCGACCATTCGTATCTATTCTCGTAGGTGCCGTCCTCGACCGAAAGCTGGTATACATAACTTCTATCGGCGCCGACAAATTCTCCGATCACTTCCAAAGCGTGTTCGATGCCTTTGTCGACCTGGTCGGAAGCCAGATTGATGAAGTGCGTCGAAAGCGCGGCAACCAGGTTTTCGAATTCACCTTGATAGCGGAGCGTTTCCTCCAATTGTTTCCGCTCCTCGATCTCTTGCCGCAGTTGATCGTTGGTTTGAGCCAATTCCTTGGTGCGGGCGACCACCTGCTCTTCAAGGCTGTCGCGATAGCGGGCGAGTTCCTCTTCGGCCAGTTTCCGTTTGGTAATATCGCGTAGAATACCGCGGACACCGACGACCTTATTGCCTGACTCGATGACGGTTGTGCTGTATTCGACGATGTGCGACTGGTTGTCCTTGTCGACCAACACGGTTTCGGCCGTGAGGCTGCCGGTCGTCAATAACCGCTCGAAATCGGCATTGGTATGTTCGACATGATCTTTGTGAACCACCTGAGAAAAGTGAGAATTGAAAAGTTCATCGGGACGATAACCCAAAAGGGTGTTGATGGCACGGTTGGTAAACGTTATCCGGCCGCTTACGTCGAGTGTAAAAAGAACTTCGCGTTCCTGCTCGACCAAATACTGATATCGCCGGTTGGCGCCCGACGATTCGACCAATTGCTTCCACTGTTGCAAAGCCCGTTCGGCAATGCGGGGCATGTCGGCGAATGTAGACGGAGACTTGACGATATAGTCGATGGCTCCGGCCTTCATGGCCTCCACGGCGGTAACCTCGTCGCCGTAGCCGGTTATCATAATCGTGGCGAAGGGCGGCGTCGCTTCTCCGGCGGGCAAAAGCTCCATGCCTTTGCCGTCGTTTAGAAAAAGGTCGGTGATAAGCAGATCCGGCGGCGACTCGGCAATTTGTTGGCGGGATTCCTCCAGATTAGAAGCCGTGGAAAGCTCTACCGGCATAGAACAAGAATCGAAGGCGCGACGCACGAGGTGGACGTGGTCTTCTTCGTCTTCCACCAACAGAATACGAATGGGTGTGTCGGTCACTTGTGTCCTGCTATCATTCCGTGATCCGAAATAATGGTCAAAGTCGAATCCGGATAAATCCCCAGCCGACATTGTCCAGCCCTCAATAAAAACAGCCACAAACTCTGCACAAAACTATGACAAATTATAGACAATTAATGGCAGGCGGGAAAGTGTTAGATTAATGGCACCTATACACTCCACACCACCAGCCACACCCCCGCTCGGTGGAATGACCTTACCCCCGCTGATTGTTCGTGCGAGATTCCTTCTCTAACGGGCGAAATTATATCGAATATCGTTGCGGTCAAATCTGACAGCAGATACGATGAAATACGATCGTCCCATTCCGCTTAGCACTGCAAAGGGAGTTACCGCATGAAAAAATCTATGTGTTCAATAGCTGTTATTTCCGTGTCCCTTGGCATTCTCCCGGCCGCCACACCCCTACGTGCCGACGATCCCCATGACCCCCTCAAGGCTTATGTAAATAAAAAAGACGGCGCTTACGCTTGGACCAAGCGCCAAGACGGTAAGATCGGTCCCACCGAATATGTCGAACTCACGCTCACCTCGCAAAAGTGGCAGAACATGACTTGGCGACATCAGTTGTTCATCTTGAAACCATCCACCATCGAGCCACGGCTCAACCACACCTTGCTTTTCATTACTGGTGGAGATTGGGACGATAAACTGGCCCAACCTATCAATCATCCGCAGAAACCGCCTCGCGAAGCCATGATATTAGCTATGCTGGCCGAAGTCCTGAAAACACCAGTGGCAATTTTGCGGCATGTCCCCCGCCAGCCGATCTACGACGGGCTCTACGAAGACGAAATCATCTCACTCACTTTCGAGCAGTTCCTCAAAACCCAAGATCCCGAAAAAGTACTCCTTTTACCCATGGTAAAAAGCGCCGTGAGGGCGATGGATGCCGTCGACGAGGCGGTACGGCAACAATGGGATCTGTCGGCAAAAACCTTTACCGTAACCGGAGCATCCAAACGCGGATGGACCACCTGGTTGACAGCCGCCGTCGACCCTCGCGTGACAGCCATCGCGCCGATGGTCTTCGATATGCTGAACATGGTCCCGCAGTTACGCCACCAGGTGGATTTCTGGGGAGATTATTCGTATAAGATACACGACTATTCCGATCGTGGGCTCCCCGATCATCTCAATTCCCCGCAGGGCAAGGCATTGCGGGACATAGTCGATCCCTATAGCTACCGCAAGCGATTGATGTTGCCGAAGCTGATTCTGCTGGGAACCAACGACCATTACTGGCCCGTGGATGCGCTTAACCAGTATTGGGACGGGCTGGAAGGTAGCAAGTACATCCTCAATCTGCCCAACAATCGACACGGACTTAAAGACTATAAACGAATGATCGGCACCATCAACGCTCTGCACCAACACGTTGCCACCGGGGCTCCCTTGCCCCGGCTGACATGGAAGTTCCACACCGATAAAGATCAGGAAACACTTACCGTCACGTCGGACGTGAAACCCAAGACCGTTCAGCTTTGGACGGCAATATCGAAAAAATGTGACTTCCGCGACTCGCAATGGAAATCGTCCAAGATCGAATCCGTCGACGGCCAATATATTGCCCGAGTTCAATATCCCAAATCCGGTTACAAGGCCTTTTTCGGCGAGACCGTATATGAAAACAACAACGTGCCTTATTACCTCTCCACGCAAGTAAAGGTTCTTAAACCAATGAGCGATTGATCTTCAGATTTGTCGCGTAATTTTACCCGTTGGAAATACACGCCGCTCTTCTGAAATTGGACAACCGTGGCGTAACATGGGGTTATTGCTGAAATGCTTGCACGTTGATAGAATTTCCCCAATGCTTACAATACCCCTACAATCCGGCAGCAACGGCAACTGCGTCTACGTCGAGGCGGGTAACGAGGAGACGGGCACGGTGCGTTTGCTCTTCGATGCCGGCATCAGCGGCGTCCAAGCCAAGCAGAGGCTGGCTCGCTTCGGCCGCCGCATCGAGGACGTCGACGCCGTTATAATTTCGCACGACCATAGCGACCATACCTCTACGATGGGCGTTTTCCATCGAAAGTTCGGTCTGCCAATCTGGATAACCCGGCACACTTTCAAGGCGGCCGGCCGCCGCAGACCACTGGGCAAGATAGAAAAAGTCAACCATTTCCGAGCCGGTGAGACGTTGCGATTCACGGCCGGTGGCTGCGATGTTCACGTCGAAACCGTTCCCACTCCCCACGACGGCGTCGATGGCGTCGGCTTCGTTGTCCAACACCAAGGCAGCCGCCTGGGTATTCTCACCGACCTGGGGCACCGTTTTGATGCTCTCGACGAGATCATCAGTTCACTCGACGCCGTTCTGCTCGAAAGTAACTACGATCCCGAAATGCTTGATTACGGTCCCTACCCCGAATTCCTCAAGGCCAGGATTCGCGGCTCAGGTGGACATAT
>JAFGTN010000704.1 GCA_016934075.1 Pirellulales bacterium | reverse complement strand
CGAAAGCGGCAGGCTGTGGGCTGTGAATAGTATTTGAACGGGCTGATGCTGGGTATTGTTCAGACGCTGGAGAGCATCTTGGATACGGTCACTCACCGCCTCGATAAAGCCCGGGTGGTTGTAGAACAGGCGCATCTTGTCGACTCGCGGGGCCTCGGGCCCGACTTCAGCCCGAGCGGCTTCGATCGCCTCGCGATACTTGCGGCATCCGGGATACGAACCGAAGGCCGACGTGGCGAAAGCCAATGCGCGAGAAATTCCATCCTCGGACATCTGCCGTAACACGTCCAGCAAAAACGGATGCCAGTGCAGGTTGGCCCAATAGACGGGCAGGCTCAACGCCTTGCGTTTAACTTTACTATCGCAACCGCTACGTGTGGTGCCTCTCAATTCATCGATAATCGCTGCCAGCAAAGCCTTGTTCTGCTCGTTGATTGGACTAGTGCCACCAAAATACATATACGGCTCGGCCAGTTCTTCAAGCCGCTGCGCCGAGTGCTTGCGCCCCTGTAAAACGTTCTCGATGAACGGGATTACATCGTCGGCGCCATCCGGACCGCCATATGAAACGAGCAGAAGACCGTCATACGCAATTTCTTCCATGACCGATCCTTGGTTGGGAGTGGGACATGAGACTTAGGACATAAGACATAAGTTTTAAGACATGAGACTTTTACCGGTATAGGATTTCCACTGTATCCTGACTGGAACTACTGATAAATATACCAATTCACCTACAATCCGCTATCGGCCTTCTGAAGTCTTATGTCTTATGTCCTAAGTCTTATGTCTTACGTCTTATGTCTTTCCCAATAAAAAACCGGCTCAAAGTCACACTCGACAGTGAACCGGTAAAAAAACAGTGACCCCGACGGGATTTGAACCCGTGTCGCAGGCGTGAAAGGCCTGTGTCCTAGGCCAGGCTAGACGACGGGGCCCTGTGGTAGTAGGAAGTATTAGAGGGTAGCGACTCTCATAACAAACAGTGAATCGCTCGCAAGCCGCTTTTTATAATCTCAATGCAATATTCACGTCAAGGGGGAGAAGGCGGGACGAGTTGATATTTTGCAAAACGGTTGGTCTGTCAAGAACGACACCCATGAGAACAGCAAACTTCATGGCATTTTCGGTTATGAGTCCGATTCCTGCTAACGCATCAATGCGGGCAGGAACCCCAGAACCGTGCATCATGCAAGATCACTCTCCTGCTGTCTCCGCGGCGCTAGCATCACTGTGCGCCTTTTTGTCCTCCGCTTTTTCGCTTCGACGTATTGCGTCGAACACCTCGCGACGGTGGACGGGGACTTCCTTGGGGGCTTCAACCCCCAAGCGGACCTTATCCCCGCGTATTTCAACGACGACGATTGTAATATCGTCGTTGATTACAATACTTTCGTTCTTTTTTCTAGATAGAACCAACATTTCATTACGTTCCTTCGCCTCTTGCGAGAGCTTCCTGAACGGGAGGGTCCTTTTCAGCCCCGCTGCAGTACATCCGCATTCAGACCGTTCCACCTTCGAACATACTCTCAGGGACATTCCAAGTCAAGGAATCAGCCCGTAAATATTGGGGTTTCCTCACGAGAATCTTGCTCTTTGGCACAGAATTCGTACATCCCTCCCATTAGGTAAAATCCTTATATATCCCCCCCTCTCTCCATACTGTCTGCATAGGCTAAAAGGTACTCAATTTTGACAATATAATCGCATCATTTGTTACGCATCCGACAACCCACATGTTCGTCTAATGTTATTAGATTCAATGCTATTAGATCAAAGCTATGAAATCAGGCCTTCAACAGCCGTAATTTCCCGGCCAATCTATAATGTGCCGGACTGGACACTACACCGATCGGACAAGCCATGCGTCATCTGGGGGGGCTGCTTGTCGAAATTATCACGAACCGCGATAATCCCTGGCTTGTATTTGTCTGAAAACACAGCTGCAAGTTGCTGTGATACAAACTGGACTTTTGCAAAATTGCGAGTCAAGGGGCACTTAGATATAAATTGGCGGCGCAGCCGGCAAATTATATCTAAACGCCGCAGAGATATTAACTTGTTATCTGTCAATGAATTAGTGGCAGTCCAGACAATGTAAAAGAAGCCTTCGCTTCGCATAGCCTTCTTTTACATGTACCCTTGACTCGCAATTTTGCAAAAGTCCAGACACAAATAGACACTGCTGGAAAACACACAGTGATTGGCTGGCTACGAAACATCGTCAATGCGGTCTTTTCGACGGCTGCCGCTTTGTTTGTGACCATTAGATATTGGGTCATAACATATGGCGAGCGACGCCGGACGTTCACCGAGCAGTTCGAATACCCGGAATTGCCTCTGGAATTGCCCCAGCGGTCGCGCGGTTTCCACCGCTATGACGTCGAGAGCTGCATCGCCTGCAATGCCTGTGCGCGAGATTGTCCCGCCGTATGTATATATATTGATCGCAAAAAGGTCGAAGGGCGGAAAGGATTCGTAGCCACCAGTTTTGTGGTCGACTACACTAAATGCCTGTTTTGCGGTATTTGCACCGAGGCTTGCCCGACGTCGTGCATTCACATGGGATCGTCATACGATCTGAGTTGCTATAGCCGCGACGGATGTATTGTCGATTTCTGTCGACTGCCACCTGAAATCGCCACGGGCGAAGCTACGCTCACACCGACCGCCGTAGCCTATTCCAAGTCGATCACTCAAGCAGTATTCAACCCTATAGAAGAAACTGTGGAGAATAGTTGAAATCCAAAGCCGCATATATAAATATAACCCCTCATTTAACATAAGACATGACTTCAACCGCGATCGTTGCATACCTGACACTATTCGCCTCGGTCGGCTTCCTTTTCCTCTTCTTCGCGCTGTTACTGGGCCATTTTCTTCGCCCCAACAAACCGACCGACGAGAAGGTGGCCATCTACGAATGCGGTGAGCCATCGGTGGGTTCCAGTCGGGTTCGCTTCGACTTGCGTTTCTATGTCGTGGCCCTGGTGTTCCTGATCCTCGACGTGGAGGTGGCATTCTTCTTTCCTTGGGCAACAGTGTTTGGCAAATCGACTGAGTTGATGTCGCCGGGGAACAGCGGAGTCCAACTGGCATCCAAGGCCGAAAACATTTACCGTCATTTCGGCGTTGCCAATCCCACATTACCGGACTCCAAAGTCGAAGCAGACGAGAACACGGTCCTTATCCGCGCACAAGGCAAGCAACTATCACGGGCCGCCATGGCCGACATGCTCGTTTTCTTCGGTGTGCTGCTGGTCGGTTTCGCTTATGTATGGTGGCGGGGCGATCTAAGTTGGGTCAAAACCGTGAAAGCACAACATACTTAACAACAGCCATAATGAATATACAAAAAATTGTCGACTCGCTTCGCCAAAAACATCCCCTTCAAATGATCGGGGCCGAGCTTGACGCGGTCGACCCGTCGGTCGAGGTCAAGCCCGACTCGGTGGCCGGCATCTGCCGCACGCTCAAGGATGATCCGCAATTTTGCTTCGACACTCTGCATTGCATCAGCGCCGTCGACTACTGTGAGCCCGACGAAAAGAAAGCCGCCAAGGTCGATTGGCAGCCGCACATCGAGGTGCTTTACCACATTTCCAGCATCAGGCACCGCCACCGAATTGTGATCCGCGTGCGTTTGCCGCGCTGGAAGGACGGCATCGAAGGACGCCTGCCCGAACTGCCCAGTGTGAGCGGCGTCTGGCGGACCGCCGATTGGCATGAACGCGAAGTCTACGACCTCTCGGGCGTGGAGTTCATCGGCCACCCCGACCTGCGACGCATACTCTGTGCGGATGACTGGTTGGGACATCCGCTACGAAAAGATTATACGCAGCCGCACGAATATCATGGAATCAATACCCGATAGCACCGCATGAACTCAGACCGATCAAATCACGAACTCGTTGACGTAGGTGTCCATAGCGACGAGCTGCTGGTCAACATGGGTCCCCAACACCCCAGTACGCATGGTGTGTTGCGGCTTCTGTTGAAGACCGATGGTGAGATCATCACCAATGTCGACCCGGTTATCGGCTACCTGCACCGCTGTGCGGAAAAAATCGGCGAGAATTTGCTGCCGCGACAGTGGATACCTTATACCGACCGGCTCGACTACCTTTCGGCCATGAATATGAACCTGGGCTGGTCACTTACGGTAGAACGGTTCCTCGACGTCCAAGTATCCGATAAAACCAAACATCTGCGCATAATCATGGCCGAGTTGGGCCGTATCGCCAGCCATTTGGTGGCCGCCGGCTGCTATGGCCTGGACCTTGGCTCGTTTACGCCATTCCTGTACACCTTCCGCGAGCGCGAGCGAATCCTCGACCTCTTCGAAGCAGCCTGCGGCTCGCGCATGACTTGCAGCTACATAGTACCCGGCGGTGTCATCGCCGATCTGCCGGAGGGCTGGCTGGAACAATGCGAGGCTTTCCTCGACCAGTTCGATCCTGTCATCAACGAGCTTCACGCCGTGCTGACCAGCAACGAGATCTTCGTGCGGCGCACGGCCGGTGTGGGAGTACTCTCTCGCGAGGCGGCCATCGATTACGCCTGCAGCGGCCCGGTACTCCGCGGCAGTGGTGTAGATTGGGACCTGCGCCGCGACGGCCAGCCACCCTATACCGACATGTACGACGGATACAAGTTCGAAATCATCGTCGAGACCGGCGGCAGCTACCCCAGCGACCACGACTACCCGGCCGTACCCCGCTCGGCCGTATTGGGCGATAGTTGGCATCGTTTCTACGTCCGCATGCTGGAAGTCGTACAGTCGATGGACATCATCCGCCAGGCAATCGTCCGTTATCGTTCGGCCGAAGATCCCATCGGTAAGCCGATCAAGATACGCGAAAAATTGCCCGTCGGCGAGTGCTACTTGGAAACCGAGGCCCCCAAGGGTCAGATGGGATTCATGGTCGTCGGCAACGGTACGGCCACGCCCTGGCGGGTGAGGGCAAGGAGCAGTTGTTTCGTAAACCTGGCTATCCTCGGCGAGTTGTGTAAAGGATGCCTGATTGCGGATATACCGGCGATTGTGGGGTCGTTGGATATAGTGTTGGGGGAGATTGATAGATAAATGGCCGAGTTTTTTGCACAATATATTAGCCCCGATTGGCTGGCATACGTGCTTGCCGCGCTGCTGCAATGCGGCGTGCTATTCGCGCTTGTGCTGACGGCCGCGGCTTCGTTCACGTGGGCCGAACGCAAGGTCTCGGGCAGAATCCAGGACCGCCTGGGCCCCACGCGCACGGGCGGACGCTTCGGCTGGCTGCAATCTCCGGCGGATGGTCTGAAGTTGCTTTGCAAGGAGGACCTTTGCCCGGCGGATGCCGACCGCCTGCTCTTCAAGCTGGCACCATATATCAGCTTCTGCGCGTCTTTCTCACTTTTCGTGGCAATCCCCCTGGCCGACGGCTGGGCCGCCTTGAGGTTGAACACGGCCGCTTTCTTCATCCTGGCCCTGGCCGGATTGGAAGTTTTCGGAGTGATATTGGGCGGCTATTCTTCGGCCTCGAAGTGGTCGCTCTACGGTGCCATGCGAGAAGCGGCCCAGGTAATCAGCTATGAAGTACCATTGGGTTTATGCGTGGTTATACCAGTGATGGTGGTCGGCTCGATGGACCTGGTCGACATCGGCAACATGCAGAGTGGGTGGTTCACGAACTGGTTGATTTTCCACGACCCCTTCACTTTCGTCACTTTTTGGGTCTATATCACTTGCGCGGTGGCCAGCGTAAATCGCGCCCCATTCGACTTGGCCGAGGCCGAAAGCGAACTGGTGG
>JAFGTN010000703.1 GCA_016934075.1 Pirellulales bacterium | reverse complement strand
TCGGCGCCGAAGCTGGCGGCGATCTCGCAGGTTTTGTCGGTGCTGCCCGAGTCGATGACGGCGATCTCGTCGATCAAGGGATAGCGGTCGACCAGTTCGGCCTTGAGGATCACGATCACCTGGCCGATGGTCGACTCTTCGTTCAAGGCGGGCAGACAGAGCGAAATTTTCTGGCCCAGCCGCTCTTTTTCCTCGACAAGCCACTTGATGTTCCAGAAGTTCGAGTGGTGGAAAGTATGGGTTTCCAGCCATTGGCGGGCGTCGTTTTGCGGATCGTGCTGTTCGCCGTTTTGTTCATTGCTCATCGCAGACCCCCTTGTCCATGGCCAATATGACACCCACGAGTTGAGCCACGCCGGTGAGAATGGGATCAATCAGAACATGGTCGGGCCGCCGTTTTTTCCCCTTCTGTCCGCGCGTGATGCCCAGCGTTACGGCCGGGATATTGCGGGCAATGAGGTCGGAAAGTTCCGAGGGGCTGTGTCCCTGATCGGGTTCGATGCCCAGTTTTTCCATCACCTCCAACACGCTACGGACCAGGGGATGGGCGAACGGTATGCCGCCGGCCTTAGTGGAAAAGAAGATGTCGAGGTTGGCGTCCACCGCGTGCCTGGCGGTCATCTCGACCACGATGTCGTTGATCTGCCCGCAGATCTGTTCGATCATCTCGTCGCTGTGACTGACGATCTCGATGCCCAACTCGGCATGGTCGGGTTCGATGTCGTAGCTTACTCCGGCATGTACCTGGCCCATCTTGATAACCGTGTACGGCCGGCTGGGAGTGGCGATCGCCAAGATGCGGTTGATGATATGGTTCAATACCACCAAAGCGCTTTCCGAACCGTAGCTCCGCGACGGTTCGGGCAAGGAACGCACGGTACAGGACACGTCGGCGCGGGCCGTACCGATGGAAAAGTAATTGATGCGTCCGAGTTGCATGCCTTCCACGCAGACGGCGCAATCGATTTTTTTCGGCAGGTGGTCGAGGAAGAAACGGATACCGGCATGGTTGCCGCGTCCCAGCGAGTTGGTGGATCCCAACAGAATCAAGTCGCTGTCGAGTTCGATATTGAGATGTTCGAGAATGGCGGGCATGAGCGAGACGATTGCCGCGCCCATGGCGTTGTCACCCACGGCCGGCGCGACGATGCGATCGGCCTCGACGCGGACGGTGTGGTCGGCATTGGCCGGGAAGATAGTGTCCAAATGCGAGACAAGTAGAATCGTGCGGTTCGAGCGTTTGCCGATCAGACGCCCCACGGCGTTGCCGCTTTCGTCGCTCGACGCATCGCTGAGACCTTCTTCGGTGAAGCGATCCAGCAGAAACTGTACGCGCTGCAATTCTTGCCCCGTGGGAGCGGGAATCTGGGCGATCATTACCAGGTTGGCCAAGAGCCGCTCGCGAAGCGGTAAAAGCGCCTCGGGAAAGCCCGCAACCTCTTCCGGAACGAGCGATTCTGTAGCCATAAGCTTTCCCCCATACCGCCGACGGGATTTCTTGCCCGATCAAACTGTTCAACATTCCTCGATTAATCGGGAGATAATTATAATGCCGCGAGGGTGCCATTTCTAGTACAGGCCCCCTCTGGGTTGGTGCATGGGAAGGTATGGCTTTTGTGTAAGTCTTTACGAGTGGGGCGTTTAAGAGTGATGGCCTATGAGCAGAAGTGACTAGTCGAGAAATGCTGGTGGGCTGACGAGGGGGAGTTTTAGCGATACAATCGGGACGAAAACAACGTAGGCCGGGTCGTGACCCGGCATTTGCGCCGGCTGATTATTGGCTCAACCGGATCACGACCCGGCCTACGAGTCTCATTCCTCATACCTGACACCTCACAAATTAGGAGCAAATACCGTCATGAAATCTTGTACAGAATATCTCACCTTCACCGTCTCGAAGCGGATGGAGTTTATCAATATCACACCGAAAGTCGAAAAGGTAGTGCGTAAAAGCGGTGTCCAAGAAGGATTGCTGCTATGCAATGCCATGCATATAACGGCCTCGGTCTTCATCAACGACGACGAGCCGGGCTTGCACGAGGATTACAAGCGTTGGCTGGAAAAGCTGGCCCCCTTTGACGCCTCGACCAGCACCTACCACCACAACCGCACCGGCGAAGACAACGGCGACGCGCACCACAAGCGGCAAGTGATGGGTCGCGAAGTTGTCGTGGCAATCACGGAAGGCCGACTGGACTTCGGTCCCTGGGAACAGATTTTCTACGGCGAATTCGACGGTCGCCGACCGAAGCGGGTTTTAGTAAAGGTTATTGGAGAGTAGAATGAGAGATCGGTTGTGATTCTGTGTGGATAACGGCGGAGAGAGTTTGTATTACCAAGTTCACAAAACCGTCACCCCCCCGAAAGATCACCGCCAAGGCCGTTTTCCGTCTTCCCGGTATCGAAAAGATGTTAGAGGAGGATTTTCTTGTATTTGTGGCAGACTCTGCTAAGCTCATATTCACACTAGTTGATTACTTGACGCTCTTGTGTATTTGGGATAGGTCTCAATGCTCCTGTTCACAATACGATTTTGGCCGCGAGCTATTACACTGCTTACGACCGTCTTTTTTTTGTTGACAGGTCTGCAAGTACATTCTGAGGATGGGAACGGCAGCGAGTGGAGCAGCTTTCGCGGCGGTAACCGTCATGGAGTCGTGGGCAGCAATTTACCACTTTGCTGGGGTGAAAACACGAACGTGGGTTGGAGGACGGAAATCCGCGGTAGTGGAAATTCTTCGCCCGTGGTTTCACGCGACCGCATCTACATTACGACGTCATACCAGACAAAGCGGAATTCTTCCTGGAGAGGGGCATCATCATTGGCAATGTTTATTGCTTTCATGGGGATGCTTTGTCTGGCGTTCGATTTTATTAGGCAAGAGTGCGTTTCAGGCAAATCAGGATTTTCGGTGGGCCGATATCGAGCCGTTTGTTTTTCGTCGCTTCTCATCCTGATATTGCTGTTTTTAGTTTTTGGGCAAAAAGGATTAGATTATGAGCGATGTCCGATTCGTTCCTGGCTGGGATCTTCTCTGGTTGTATTCATGTGTCTTTTGCTTTGCAGTTATGTGCCTTGCACTAAGAGTTTGCTGAACTTGTTCATTTCAGCATCGGCCGGGCTTGTTGCCGTGATGACCGTATTCGGCATTCCGGCACCCGACCATGTGTTCGGACAAGGACTGAGCTCACGACTTTTGGTCGTTTTGTCGGTGGCGATGCTTCCGATGATGCAATGTATTCTGATGGCTGGCAATTATGTAATGCAATACCGCATTGATCGTCGCTGCCAATTTTACCTTAACGCGGGTCTGGCTGCGGTCGGGTGCGTAGTCCTCTGGATAGCATGTGCCCAGATCGTCAGCTTTTCAACCGATCCGCCACCCGCGGAAGGTAATCCTGACGGCATTCTTTGGATGCCCGCGTTTTTAGTTTCGGTGAGTGCCACGCTGATAGCCTCAATCGTGCTAGGGAGCGTGGTGAGGCCGCTCAAAGACGATGATCCGCATACGGACGACAATAGTAATACGGTTATTCGGCTGCTCGGTACAGTGTTGATTTCCATGTGTGTCGTGGCGGCTATATTCGGAACTCTATTTCTTTCTATTTCACGGTCCTATTATCTTTCCTACCATTTCCCCGACATTCAGGTATCTTCGGAGATCGGTGGAATCGGGCTGGCCGTTGGTGTGTTTTGCGTACTGGGCTATGTCGTATTTCGCATGTTGCGCCCGTTACCTTCTCGACATTATCAATCTCTGCAAACGGCGTTCTGCGTTTTTGCATACACATTAGCAGTCGTGTATATCTTGCAGACGACGGTATTGCGCAGCTACACCGCTTATACACGTGCTATCATATGCATCGATGCAAAAAGCGGCCAAATCAAATGGACTTGCGAGGGGCTCGAGGGTCCGGAAGGACAACTGCATCCGTTAAATAGCCCGGCAACCCCTACGCCCGTCATTACGGATAACTCGGTGATTGCCTGGTTTGGGAGCCGTGGGTTGATGTGTTGCGACCTGAATGGCAAGCTGAAATGGACCAATCCGAAATTCGTCTTCACAAGCATCTATGGCGCGGGGAGTTCACCGCTGGTATACGATAAAAAGGTTTTTCTCGCAGTTGGACATCCGATGGATCCCGCAATAGTCGCATTAGACGTAAGTAGCGGGAATACGCTTTGGCAGCAACCGATGATCATGGAAAGAAATAGAAATAACATTAGCGGGAACAACCGAACCCCCATCATTATCAATGAGAGCCTTGTCGTCTGGGATTTCAACGGCCTATGTGGTTTCGAATCATCGACGGGTCGGAAATTGTGGGAGATTCGCGATAGCAGTGAAGGCAAAGGGGTGGGGGATATGGTGTCCAGCCCAGTATCGGATGGCAGACGAATCTATTGTATGGGGAAAAGTGGTTCATTTGCCGCCCTGCTTACCGTGAATGCCGACAACGGTGAAACGACCAGACCGCCGACAATCGCGTGGGAAAACAGCCGCTGCCGGGCAAACTGTGTCACGCCGGTAGTTGTGAATGGTTTGGTCTTCGTCGTCAACGACAACGGAACCGCCGCCTGCTTAGACGCCGCATCGGGACAAATCTGGTGGAAGCGGCGGTTGAAAGGGCGCTACTATTCTTCGCCTGTCACGGACGGCCGAGGGGTGTATTTCACGAATCTTGCCGGCCGCACGACTATCATTCAAGCGGATCGTGAATATATGATGGTTAAGCAGAATGAAATCGGCGACAAAATGCTTGCCTCGCTGGTGCCGTTATACGACGGACTTCTGTTTCGCACACGTTCCGAACTGATTTTCGTTCCCGGTGATGCTCCAAACGACAGAACAATCCCAGAACAATATGCCGAAAGTCGCTTGCTCAACAGGTAGGTCGCAGGTAAAAGCGTGTCGACGTTCTCTCGACAATCCATGAGAGGAACGGCGCTAGCCGCCGTTAGTAGCGGAGCAATGTTTACTCGATGAACTAGGGCTTGGCATCCCTTTACTTACGGTGTTTGTTCTTCTTCGTCACCGAGCAAATCCAGTTCCGGCGTGGCTTCGCATAGGTTGAAGTGCTCGAGGTCCACTGATTTCAGCAGCGGGCGTTCCAGCGAGCGGTTGATGCGGATGAGGACTCGTCGTTCGAGCAATTTCAGCTTGGGATCAGCCAGTTCGACAGCGCTGCTGTTACGAACGGCGATGGTTGCTTGTTCGCGAACGAAGCGGTACTTGTTCTTGATGATTTTTTGCAGCTCCGGACCATCTTCGAGGACGGCTACTCCTTCAAGGTCGAATTCCGCCACTATCCTGCTTCGTGTGACGGGATTGAAGAGCTTTACGCTAACTTGTCCGAATTCTGCTCGTCCGCCGATCGAATTCTCCGAATCGTCAGCAGTGGAGCCGTCTGCGTGTTGACCGTTGCTTGTGCCTTTGGTGCCAAGATGTATGCCTTTTAGCATGCCTTTCCAACGACTCCCCCCCCGAATGGTAGGTCCGGCCACGGCAGCAGCCAGCAACGGAAGGGCAACAATGGCAAGTATCGTCAATGCCCGAATCCAACTCCGACGATATGCGGTTCGCCGGGCGTTCTTCCGTCCGGTTGAGCGCTTATTGCCCGCCCCAGTCGGTGCCGGATAGATGCGGCGTGGTCGTAAACCTTTTCTAGGATTAGGCATAGAGAAATTTACCCACAAATCAAGATGGGCTTGGATAAGGTGTTTGCCATTGAACAGGGCGATGGCCGAGGGGCCGAAAGTATTAGTTCGGATGAACCACAATTGGGCCCAAAGACAAGCAGCCCAACTATTCAACTCTAGCATAGGATTTTGTATCCGGTCGACTCCCAAGTTATTAACTTGCCAACAGGATCTTACATATTACCCCCCCTATTTATCGGGTATACCGCGACATACTCTGGACATAGGCGGCTAACGATGGTTTACTGATAGTAGTGTCCGCGATGATGGTGTAACTCTTAATGAGAGTACAGCTTTTAGAGCGGCTTGTCCGGTTCTTTTCTGCACACATGAACCGACCGTGTCCCACCGACATTCAATTTCATCACACCTTCAGCTTCCGTATTTCCCCGGAAGGTCCTATTGACGAGGAAAGAAATTAACCATGTCTCGACAAACTAGACGTTCATTTTTGAAGAAGACCGCGGCGGCTTCGCTAGGTGCTTCGTTTGTAATCGCCGGCACCAAGGCTTCCGGTCGCGTGATCGGCGCCAACGATAAGATCCGCGTGGGCGTGGCCGGTATCCACGGCCGCGGAAATTCCCATATCGCCGACTATTTGCGCAAGGACGTGGAAATCGCCTACCTGATAGATCCCGACTCTCGGCTTTTCGCAGGCCGAACGGATCGCATCAAGGAGAAGTCCGGTAATACGCCCAAGTGCGTGGCCGATGTCCGCAAGGCGCTGGACGACAAAAACCTCGACGCGATTTCCATCGCCACGCCCAACCATTGGCACTCGCTAATGGCGATCTGGGGTTGCCAGGCCGGCAAACATGTCTATGTCGAGAAACCTTGCACACACAACGTCTACGAGGGCGGCAAGCTTATTGAAGCCTCGAAGAAGTACGGTGTGATCGTACAGCACGGAACCCAACAACGTAGCGATCAGGGCCGCGCAAACGAAATGGCCGCCTTGAACTCGGGCAAATACGGTGAAGTGCTGGTGGCCAAGGGTTATTGCTGCAAGCCGCGCTGGAGCATCGGCTTCAAGGAAAACAAGCAACCTCCCAAGGAAGTGGATTTCAATCTTTGGTTGGGACCGGCGCCTATGCAGCCCTATCACGAGAATCTAGTACATTACAATTGGCACTGGTTCTGGGACACGGGCAACGGTGACATGGGTAACCAGGGTGTGCATCAGACCGACGTGGCTCTGTGGGGACTGGGTAAAGATCAAACCCTGCCCAATAGCGTCTGGAGCCTGGGCGGTCGTTGGGTTAACGAACCCGATTGGAAAGACCAGGGCGAAACCCCCAACATGCTGATGTCGGTTTTCGATTTTGGTGGCCCCCTGGTGGTGTTCGAAACTCGCGGCCTAGTAGCCAAGAAACCCAAGGGCGCGACCAAGGAATTTCCCCGCAAGGTGGACAATGAGTTCTACACCACCGAGGGCGTGATGATCAGCGGTACGTTCTATCCCAAGGGCGGCAAGAAGCCCGAAAAAGTCAAGTACGACGGGCCCAAGGTTACGCCCGGTGGACCTTTCGGCAGTTTTCTGGCGGCTGTCCGTAGCGGCAAACAGGAAGACGTAAACGCGCCCATCAACAAGGGCCACTATGCCAGTGCCATCTGTCACCTGGGCAATGTTTCCTATCGATTGGGCAGCAACCAACCCTTCAGCAAAAAGCCCAAATATCTGGGCAGTGACGAACGTGTCTTGAAAACACTCGAGATCATCAAAGAGAACCTTTCTGGCGTGGGTGTGAAACTGGATGAGACCGAATACTGCCTCGGCCCGGTCCTGAAAATCGACCCCAAAGCCGGAAAATTCGTGGGCGATCATGCCGAAGCAGCCAACAAGCTGCTCACGCGCGAGTACCGCAAGGGATTCGTGGTACCGGAAAAGGTCTAGGGGAGAGAATAGAAGGCAAAAGACAGAGGGCAGATTTTAGCGGTATGGCTTATTCCCTGTGAATAAATCCTATTTGAAAATCCATTACCAGGCAGGTTCGGCAAAGTTTCGGGCCTGCCTGGTTTTTTTGTTAAAGTCGGCTACAACTATGCTACAATGTTCATATTATCAAAGGCAAAATGATCAAGGAACAATGATCAATATCCATACCTCATACCTGATAACTGACAACTGATAACTGTGAACTGTTAGCCCAGCCGCTTGCGGCGGCCTAGGATACTTAGCCTGTGAAATCCCCCGAAAAATCCGAGCAGTCGATCCAGCAAACCCTGGGTCTCTGGGACGCGGTCAGTATTATCGTTGGCATCGTGGTCGGCACGGCCATCTTCCGTTCGTCGACGCTTGTGTTCCAAAACACGGCCGGCCCCTGGCATGCGCTCGGTGCGTGGCTGTTGGGTGGATTCCTTTGCCTGGTCGGAGCTTTGTGCTACGCCGAGTTGGCCACGACCTATCCGCGCAATGGTGGCGATTACGAATACCTCAGTCGCGCTTATGGCCGCTGGGTAGGATTCCTTTTCGGCTGGGCGCAACTGGCTGTCATCCTTACCGCCAGCATCGGCATGATGGCCTATATCTTCGCCGACTATGGTGCCAGGCTGTGGAACCTGGGACCAGCCGCTACCGCTTGCTTGGCCGTAGCCGCCGTGGGCACGCTCTCGGCCATGAACCTTTGCGGAGTTGTTGTCGGCAAGTCGCTGCAGAATGTGCTTACGGCCGCTAAGATCCTGGGCCTGTTAGGAATTGTCGTCGTAGGTGTTACTTGCGGACAGGCCGAACAGTTTAGCTTTGTACCAGACGTGTCCGAGCAGGTTGGCTTAAGAACGATGGTCAGCAAATTCGGACTGGCTATGGTCTTCGTGCTCTATGCTTTTGGAGGTTGGAACGACGCCGTATTCGTGGCCGCCGAGGTCCGTAACCAAAACCGCAACCTGCCAAAGGCCTTGTTTCTAGGCATCGCCGGGATAACGATCGTTTATCTGGCCGTAAACGCTTCGTACCTGGCCGTGCTGGGATTCGACGCTGCCCGTAAAACGGCAACACCCGCTACCGACGTCCTGGCCGCGTTGGGTGG
>JAFGTN010000702.1 GCA_016934075.1 Pirellulales bacterium | reverse complement strand
TGGAAGCGGCGGCCGGTTCCGGCTTCGACATAGTGGCCATGCCCGCCGGGCTGGAACTGGAGCTATCGAAAATGACACCCGAGGATCGGGCCGAGTTCGAAGAGGAGATGGGTGTGGGCGGCTCGGACCACGATGGGCTGTTGTTGAAGATCCTGCAAGCCTCGGGAGAGATGTTATTCTTCACGGCCGGCGAGAAGGAGGTCCGCACGTGGCTGTTGCCCAAGGGCGGCACGGCCCTGGACGCGGCCGACGGAATCCACACCGATCTTGCCCGCGGCTTCATCCGCGCCGAAGTTATGACCGTCTCCGACCTGGTGCGCCTGGGCAGCGAGCGAGAGGTCAAAGCGGCGGGACTGGTTCGCCAGGAGCCGAAGGACTACGTGGTCCAGGATGACGATATCCTTTTGATTCGGTTTAGTGTTTAATCCCAGCAGATAGATTTCCATGAACCTTTCGAAACCTGCAATCGAGTTAATTGAGAAATTCAAAGATACCCCGTGGTTTGTAGCTGTGGGAAATCCACTTGGGGATGAAACTGCAGTGCCCGTGGATTCTTGGTCGCAAGCGATGAAACTATGCCTTTCGGATGATTGGGAAGATACAAGATGGGATGCTGAAAATGGGCTAACAGGTGTTCTTGACAGAGATCATTGCGACCGATACCAGGCATGGAATGACATTATCCGTGCAATAAATTCTCAACTCTTGACTCATATCAAGTCAATCGCCAAAAAAACTATAAAGGAACACGGACTTCCCAGTGATTTTTCAAAGTTTATGATTCACACGACAAGACTGGCATGTGTGGAAGCTCAGTACTCTGACATATTAGCTCCCGGTTTTTTTTCAGAAATGGCCAGTTGGTATCTTGCTGGACATCTGCCTTGTGGATTTAAAGGTAAATATCCAAACGGAAAATTGTTCGTATTCTAATTCATCCATAGCAGGTGTTTTCTATGTCGTGGCGTGATTGGTTTTTTTCGTTTCGAGGATCGGCATCGGACAGTGACCAAAAAATCGACCAGCAGATTGTCGATGCTATTAGTGCAGAATTAGAGCGGCAAGAACGATGCCGCGAGATATTTGGCCAGATCAGACTGAAATCCAAATTCACTATGCCGAGTTGGGAAGGATTTTGCTTTCCAACCAGTGACGATGAGTCACAACCTCCAACATCGATCATCGCACTTTTTGAGGTTCACGGGGATCGGGCCAACGGCGATGTTAGCGTCAGTTTCGATCGTTCCGAGTCGAAAGGCATCGAGATCCATGAACTGGAAATCTCTGTACACGGCAGCGACGAGGTCATCTGGCTCATTAGCCGCTTGAGTCCGGAGCAACGTGAAGAAGTAATTAGAGACACCGAACAAGCCATGAGGTCCGACGACGAGGATCAAGGTCCCCCTTAAAGTCCACAGATCGTATGCAACAAAAACCCAATAGTGGTTTGCAGTAGGGTAGGCTGTGTAATAAACTGGACTACTTTGAAATAATGATATTCTCGGGGCATCACCATACCCACCAATTCCATCCCCTAGAGATCCCTCCATGTTTGTCCAATCCTCTCTCCGCGGCATCGCCGCGGTTCTAATTTTGTCGTTTGTGATAGCCGGAAGCGTTTTTGCTCAGTTCGATGTTGTCGGGCCGAATTTGATTGAGAATTCTTCGTTTGAAAAGGCTGCCGAGAAAAAACCGGACAGCTCTGACGTTTTGCCACAAGGTTGGCTGAGGACGGGCAACGTTTTTCGACTTGATGACAAGGTTGCCCGTAGCGGCCGCGCTTCGTTGCGATATGATAACGACGACAAGAACCGCTACCTTTTTTGCAGACAAGTATGCGAACTTGAACCCGGCCGCAAGTATAGATTTTCGGTCTGGGTCAAAACCAAGGACATCAAGGGGCCAAATCCCGGGGGCACGATTTGCATCGAATGGAAGGATAAGAACGGCAAGTGGCTGGGCGGAGCATACGCGTCGTCCGTTGCGGGAACCTCGGATTGGAAGCAAGTGTCGGGCATAGCGACCATGCCCGAGGGAGGCGTTGCCCCGGCTCTGCAACTTTACACCCGCCAATACTCAACAGGAACGGCCTGGTTCGACGATGTCGAGCTGGTGCGCGTAGCCGGACCGCCGCTTGCGACAATCGTGGCCAAGCCCGTCTATCGCGGTTGGATTACCTTCGACGCGCAAAATAATCCCGTGCCGCGCGAGACCATGATCCGCGCCAAGGTAGACCTGGCCGACCGCGATCTTTCGCCCGAGCAGGTCAAGCTCCACGCCGTGCTGCGCAAAGTGAATGCGGCGGGCGAACTCGACAAAACCGTTTTGCAGGAAGTCCACGGCAAGCCGGGCGAATTGACGGTCGATGGCCACGTTTTGCGTGACGCGGCTGATTTGAAGCTATCCACCGCCGGGCTTTCACCTGGAACCTACGATGTAGAAACGCGGCTGATCGGGCCCGACGATAAATGTTTCGGCACGACGCACGAGAAGCTGGTGCGGATGGGCGACGATTTCAAGCCGCATTCGCGAATCGACGAACATAAGCGTCTGTTGATAGACGGCAAGCCGTTTTTCCCTTTGGGCATGTATTGGCACAGCATCAACGAGGAGGAAATCAAGAAATATGCCGACAGTAAGTTCAACTGTCTGATGCCCTACGGTTCGCCCAATCCAGAGCAAATGGACATTGCCCGGAAGTACGGCCTGAAAGTGATTTATTCGGTGAAGGACTGGTATTACGGTTTCCACGGGGCTCCGAAGTTTCTTAAGAGCGCGGCCGACGAGGAGCCGGCCCTTCGTAATCGGGTGAAAAAGTACCGCAACCATCCGGCCCTGTTGGCGTGGTACCTCAACGACGAATTGCCGCAGCAATTCATGCCGCAGTTGGAGGCCCATCAGCGGATTGTGTCTGAGGAAGATCCGGACCATCCGACCTGGGTGGTGTTGTATCAAGTCGGTGAAGTGCGACACTATCGGCGTACTTGCGACGTGATCGGCACCGATCCGTATCCCATCGGGCGAGCAAATCCCAAGGCCGCCTTGCCCGTGGTTGCCGGACAGTGGACGGCGGAGACGTCACGGCAGATGAGCTACGCGAGGCCCTTGTGGCAGGTGCCGCAGATTTTCAACTGGGCCAACTACTGGAAGGATAAGAAGTTAGTCCAACAGCCCCGCACGCCCAGTTTTGACGAAATGCGGAGTATGGCCTGGCAATGTATCGCCGAAGGCGCAACGGGATTGATCTTCTATAGTTGGTACGATATCAAACGCAACCCGGACGTACCATTCGATACGCAATGGGATCGCGTGAAACGGATTGCGGCGGAGATCGATTCTCTGGCGCCGATTCTGCTTTCGATCGAACCGGCGCCAGGGGTCGGGGATATGGTGGCCGGACGACTGGATGGTTTGTTATTGCTGAGCAAACACCGTGGCGGCAAGGATTACGTTTTCGCGGTGAACGACGGCACGGCGGAAATGGACGTCGAGTTTAAGGTGAAAACCTCGAAGCCGGTCAACGTGCTTGGCGAGGAGCGAACGATCGAGCCGACCGCAACGGGCTTTTCCGATAAGTCTCGGAAGCTGTCGGTGCATGTGTACGAGATCATTCGGTGACCACCAGCCGCGATTCCCAGGCCGGGATCCGTGGCAGTACGAACGTGCGGTATGGGCCGTCGTTGCCGCTGGATTTGATGCTTGTGGATTTGCCGTCCATGTCGTAAACGGTGATTGTGTCGCGGTCTGTCAGAAGGGCCAGCTTCAGTCCCTCGGCTGGATCGAAGGCTGAGTTGTTCAGCGCCAGGGCAATTTTTCTGTCGAGCGGTTGGCGGATCCAGAGATTGACCTTGTGGTAGGTGGTCACGTAACCGGGCAGTGTATCTTTGGAAAGCCAGCGCGTGATCGACTTCATTTGAGTTGATCGCGAGAGGTTGCCCAGGAATGACCAGGGATAGTAGCCCGACACGCAGACTCGGCCGCCGAGGCGGTTTTCGTAGACGCCCATCACGCACGGGGCGACTTGCTTATCTTCGTAGTCGATTGCCCGCGAGAGGATTTGAGCCTTGTCGTCGATGGGTTTGAGCGAGGTGACAGTGTTGTGATAAAACGATTGGCGGCAATCGCGTTGACGGCCGGCGAAGGGGCGGTTTAGCGGGTGGTCGGTCATTTCCTCGATGCAATCGACGAGAAATGCCGGTCCCGTGTCGAAACCGGTAAGGTCGTGGAATCCGCGTTTGTGGAGGATGCCCAGCGCCGTCACATCCATGTAGACGCCTTTGGAAAGCATCTGCCGCACTTCGTCATCGGAAAAGGCGTTGATGTTGTCGCTGCCCAATAGTATGACGGGCGAGTGTTTGGGCGAATAGGCGGCCGGCAGACCCAGTTCCAGAACCTTTGGGGCTTGACCTTGCAAGAATCCGGAATAGGCGGTCCAGCTTCCGCCGCCTCCGCCGCAGGCGGCCGAGGAATCCTTGTTCCAGGCGGGCCAGATACCGGCCAGCGGTTGCCGGCCCAGTTTTGAGGCCATGAGGTCGAAGTACGGTCGCATGCGACAGAGGCGGGCAACCATGAAGTCGAATTCGTCGAGCGGTTCATCGTACATCGAGAGCACGTTAAAGGCCGCGCCGGTGCAACCCGCCGCGATGTGGGAAGCGGCCTCGAGAGCCGTAATGTGTGCCGACTTGCGGAACCGCTGATAGGGGAAATTTTCGATCTCCGATTGAATTTTTACCACTTCCGGCGGCAGCATGGAAACCTGGCGGCCGATGTCGTGCGACTTGCCCGACAGGCCGGGCGTGGAATAATCGGTATAGAAGCCTCCGCCCGGCCGCCAGCGCACGGGTGCTTTATCGGGGCCGGAGAGTGTGTGAGCCCAGCGGTCGAAGTCGTAGCCTTCGTAGAACCGGTCGCCGGTCATGAAGCCGAGTTCCATGCCGGGGTGCTTGGCGTGCACGGTTTTCTCGATGAACTTGAAGAGATCGTCGATTGTGTCGCGGTTGTGTTGCAGCCATCGCTTGCGAAGCTTGATGCGGTCCGCGACGTCACCCGACGTGAAAGCTTGGTTTAATGATTCCCGCGTGAATTTTTTACCGGTTTCCTTGGAGAATATTTCCATACAGCGGTCGCAGAAGCACGTCAGATGGATGGGCATGTGGCCGGCCAGACGCACGTCGTCATCGATCCAGATAAAGTCGGGCTCGGCATCGGCTATTGCTTCATACATCCGGTGTATGTATTCCCGCAGTCGCGGATCGTTGGGGCAAAACGACCCGGGTGATATTGCGCCGGAGCTATCAGTGACGGGTGTGAAGTCCCTGGTGCTGATCGAGCTGGAGAGGGCTTCTGGATGGTGGCCGATAGTTGTGAGTATGTTGATGCCGGCTGAATAGCCCAGTTTTTTAGCGGCGGCTACGCGTTTTTTCAGGATCTTGGCACGCCGCTTGACTTCATCGAGTTTAAGCGGCGTATGAGTTGTCGAATGGAAGAACGAGACCTCGTCGGTGACACCTTTGTGCTTTTCGAAGAGCCGCATCAATTCATCGAAGCGTTCTTCGCGTAGCCACAGGTTGGGGCTTATGCGGAAACCGATGGAAGCCTTTTTGATCTCTGAAGCCGAGGTCTTGTCTTTGCCATCGGCTTTGGTACAAAAAGACGGTGCAAAGAAACCGGTTGACAATATGCAAGCCACGAGGAGCGGATGAATGAGTCGCACGATATTCTCCCATCAAATTGTTCGTGTCGATTAGCGGAAATTGGTAGGGCGAAGCTCCTGCTGAGCCGAATACATTAGCGAAAGTATTTTGGCAATTCTCGGCTCAGCAGGAGCTTCGCCCTACCGTGAGAGTTTATGTGAAAAACCTAGTTCTCAAACTGAATCGAATACAGGTCCGCGTCTTTCATAACAAAATGCAATCGAACCGGCTTACCGGCCAGTTTTCCGAGGTCGGAGCCGCCTTTCCAGGAAACAGTTTTCTTGACACTGTCGCCGAATATCTCCGTCGAGTCGGCCAGCGCGAAGCCGGGGATGGGCTTGCCCTTTTCGTCCTGGATTTCCACGTGGATGCTGCCGGCGGCCGAGGTGGAGAAATTGATTACGAGTTTCTTGCCATCGAAAACGATGGGCTTGGTGATCATCTGCCCACCTTTGCCACCCGGGGCTTGCAGGGAGACGAATCCGTCGAGCCGTGAACTGAAGCGGCGTATCTGACAGCTATCGCCGGAGTAGTAGCCTTCCGTCGAGTAGATGGACAGTTCGTCCGGCGCGCCGGGTAGGGCCGACTTGGTGGTGAGTATGCCCCAGGCGGTCATGTTGTTGCGGTTGACCCAACGTTCCGGCTGTAAGCCCGGACGAATCAGGGCTTCGCCCCAGCGATGGAAATTGCGGCTGTCGCGGCTGGTCATGAAGACGCCGTCGGAAACGCCGGAGTGTTTGTGTTCCGCAAATTTGCGCGAGGGCACGAAGCGTTTGGGGAAGCCGAAATAGATATGCGGCGCGCGGGCGTAGGGGGCGATCTGGTTGGTGTACAGGTGCTCGGGCGCCGAACCGGGATATTCGAGCCAGACGGGGTCGGTCCAGGTGAGGAAATCCTTTGAGGTGCAGGTCATGATATCGCGAAATCCATTGCGGAAGCCGCGGTGGAAGTCGACGTAGCATTTACGCAACGGATCCCAGAAGGCCAGGTTCTGCGAATCGAAAGCACCTTTGGTGATGACCGGTTTATTTCGCATCAGCTTCCAATGGATTGCGTCGGGAGACTTGAAGGCGTAGAGGCCGCCCTTGCCGCGGGCCAGGGCTTTATATTTCGCATCGGGAGAGGCTTCGGGATTGGCGTCTTTCATGGGCGCGAAGTCGTGCGAGCCCAGACCATCCCAGATGATGTTGTTTTTCTTCGAGCCGTTGAATTCGACGAGGCCAAGGTCTGGTTTGGTCCACTTAATTCCATCGCGACTCTCGGCGTAGCAGACGACCTCTTTGGAGGACTTGCCGGTCTTTGAATCCCAATGGGCGCCGCGGTAATACATGCGGAACAGTCCGTTGTCGGCGAACACCGTGTGGTAGCAGCAGACGTTGCCTTCGTGCGGTGTGTTGTGGACCACGGAAACCTCGCGGGGCGTTGGTGGATGCAGAACGAGTCGCGTGCCGTCGAGTTTATCGATCAGGTAGTTGTCGACCATCGGTTCGAGCCGTGATCCAATATCAATGGGCTCCGTTGCCAAGGCCGCCGAGACAGTGAAAACCACAATTGCGATATGAGGGAAAATGCTGTACTTCATCAAAACATCCTTTCAGAGATTGCGACTTCACTATTTACCAAGACTGCTTGTTGTAAGAACGTGTTTGAAATGGGTGGCACTGCCGGCTTGCCCAGCAGTGTATAATTCATATACGGCCTAAATAAATTTCAAAACACGTTGCAGGTATTAGAACCACAACGAAACGGTGTTGTAAATAGATCCGCAAGTATGGTTGTAGGGATTTTTAGAGTATCCCCCCGCCGGCCAAGGTGGTGAGTTCATAAGGTATAGTTAATTGATGGGCCATGAAGTCTTGTGGTGAAAATATTGCGTTAGATACGCATGTTCATGGGGCTTTGCTTGCGGATTAATCCGAGCAAAGTGTTTTCACAAGGAGCAATGCTATGCATAAGTCGTTTTTTCGAATGGAATTCTTGTCGTTCTGTGCTTTAGTAGCCACGATTGTGTTTGGCGGCGAGCCGCTTTGGGCACAAGCACCGGCACAGGGTGGCGGTGCTAATAATGCCGGTGGTCAATCTGGAGGTTTGAATCTTCCCACGCAACAGGAGTGGATCGAGGGATTCGGCCGCATGGGCGTGGAAGCGTTGGGCGTTGCCCGAGATTTGCGAAGCGGTTGGCAGCGCGGATCATATTGGCAACGCGGGCGCGGATGGCGATACGGGCCGATGGATCGTGGCTGGCGACGCGTAGGCCGGGATCGTTGGGGATACGATTGGCCCGAGGACTATTACTT